>CAVFVF010000009.1:0-48276 GCA_963625925.1 Eggerthellaceae bacterium
AGGCGAAGCCCCAGTCGATGCCAGGCGCGGAAAGCGAGTAGAAGTCGATCTTGGTTAGCAGTTCAAGCAGCTCGTCGATGGTGGCCACGCGCTCTGCTGCATAGCGTAAAAACGCGATGGCGCTCACGCGCTCGCCACCGGGGTTTAAGCCGTAATTCTTGTAGCGCGGCTTGCCGTCGATGTATTCCTCGGTGCGCATGTCGGCTTCAATGTAGAAGCCCTTTTCGTTCAAGATGTCGCATGAGAAAAACGGCACGATCTTTGCGAAATCTTCAGGCACACCCTGCTCAACGGCATCTTTGTAGTCGGGGCCGAACCACGGTACGTAGGTAACGCCGACCGTCTTGTAGAAACCGGGCACGGCGGTACGCACAACGTAAGCGCTCTTATTCGAGATATTGAAGTCGAGGTTGCGGACAACGATGGTTTCGCCGTTGATGCTTTTCACGGCAGCGCTGCAGCCGCCGTGAAGGTTCTGAAACTCATTCGCAAACCAGTTTTGCTGGTAGTCGTAATCGAGCTGGGTGTAGGTGGGAAGCTCGCAAACGTAGTCAAACGGGCTGCTTACAGAAACATTGGAATCGGACATGACGGCTCCTCTCGGTTTTAAGGTGCCGCTGGCGGCCCTAATTCGGCTTTTGCCAACGGTGGGGAGTTCGTTTCGATTCTATCACTACAAACAGGCACGCTACCTGCGCAAATGCAAAACCGATGAGGTAAAACGAAAAGGCCCGGCCCAAACGGGCCAGGCCAAGGTAAGCGCAACAGACAGCGAACGATTTATTCGTAGAACTCGGCAGCGTCTTCCAAATGTTCGATAATGCTGATGCTCTGCGGGCACATATCTTCGCAAGAACCGCACTGGATGCAGGTAGAAGCCTTGCCATCGACGGCTTGCCAGGAATACAGGCCCTTTACGAACTCGCGGTTCTCGGTCATTTTTTCCAGATTGAGCAAACCCATGATTTCGGGAATCTTAACGCCGCTTGGGCATTCCTTTACGCAGTACTTGCAGTTGGTGCATGGGATGGTGCCCACGCTCTGCAGCGCTTCGATGGCCTGCTGAATGGCAGCCTGCTCTTCGGCGTTAAGGGGCTCGTTTTCCTTCCATTCGCGCACGTTTTCTTCAACCTGGTCTAAGGTGGACATACCGGAAAGCACGGTAATTACGTTGGGCAGGTTGTAGCAGAAGCGATATGCCCACGAAACAACGCTCTTGGTGGGGTTAACGGCCTTAAGCACGTCGACGCCGCGCTGCGGAAGGTCGGCCAGGCGGCCACCGCGGGCAGGCTCCATAATGCTTACGGGCACGCCGTGCTTCTGGGCAACTTCCATGCACTTGCGCGACTCGGTTACCGGGTCGTCCCAGTCAAGGTAGTTAACCTGCAGCTGAATGAAGTCCATGTCGGGATGATCGGTAAGCAGCTTGTCCAGGCACTCGGCGTTGTCGTGCATCGAAAAGCCCACGTGCTTGATTACGCCTTCGGCCTTCTTCTGCGCAGCCCATTCCCACAGACCGTACTCGTCGAACTTAGCCGTACGCGGGCCGCCCACGTTGTGCAGCAGGTAGAAGTCAACGTAATCGGTTCCCAGGCGCTCCAGCGAAGTATCCAGGCAAGCCTTGGCGGTTTCGGCATCGGGCAAAGCCCAGGCCAGGCACTTGGTGGCAATGGTAAAGCTTTCGCGCGGATAGCGCTCTACCAGCGCCTTGCGCACGGCAACTTCCGATTCGCCATTGTGATACACATATGCGGTATCAAAGTAGGTGCCGCCTGCTTCCATGAAGCAATCCACCATCTTCTTGAAATGCTCAATGTCGATGCTGGTTTGGTCTTCAGGGTTGGTAAGCGGCAGGCGCATGCAGCCAAAGCCAAGCTTCGGCGTATCCAATAGATTGCTCATGTTGGGCTCCTTTGTTAAACCTGCGCCCAGCTGTGAACGAAGGGCGGGCGCACAGGCATTTTCTACAAAACCTCTTTGGCTATTCTAGCCGAAAACAGCACTTTAGTAACGCGGCGTTGCTTAAAATTTACGCAAAAGAAAGCGCCCGCCGAAGCGAGCGCCCATGCAAGCTGAATTGAAGCTGGCAGCTAAGCTTCCTTAGCGCCGTACTGCTGGTAGTAAGCGTCAAGCGCCGCCTTGCAGGCATCATCGATTACCACCTTGCCCTGCACTTCGCGGTTGTACAGAAGCTCGGTAACTTCGGCCATGCTTACGATGGAAGCAACGGGGAAGCCGTACTTTTCCTCCACTTCCTTCTGCGCGGTTTTAACGCCACCCTTGCCTACTTCCATGCGGTTAAGCGAAACGATAAGGCCCTTAACCTCAACGTCGGCCGCGCCCTTCAAAATGGGATACGTCTCGTCGATGCTCTTGCCGGAAGTGGTTACGTCTTCAACCATTACCACGCGATCGCCATCGTGAAGGTCGGCACCCAGCAGATTGCCCTTGTCGGCGCCATGGTCTTTCACTTCCTTGCGGTTGCAGCAGTACTTAACTTCTTTGCCGTAGAGCTCCTGCAGGGCAATGGCGGTTACCACAGCCAGCGGAATGCCCTTGTAGGCAGGGCCAAACACCACGTCAAAATCCAGGCCAAAGTTATCGTGGATGGCGCGGGCATAGTATTCGCCCAGGCGCTTTAGCTGAGCGCCGGTAACGTAGGCGCCCGCGTTCATGAAGAAAGGCGACTGGCGGCCGCTCTTAAGCGTGAACTCGCCAAACTTGAGAACCTGGCTTTCTACCATGAACTCGATAAATTCCTGCTTATAGCTTTCCATGCCGCACCTTTCTCTAGCGAAGTTACTTTCCCATTTTACAAAAAGAAAGCGCCCCAAAGAGGCGCTTGAGAAATTAAAAGCGATAGCTATGCCTAACGCGGCCAAACAGCAGGGGCAAATCCGTCGCAGTAACGGCTGGCTCGCATTATTGGCAAAGTCAGCGAAAGAGGCGCCCAGTGCGCCAGATTCGCGATATTTCTAGAACGTAGCGTACAAGCGCTACGCGAGATCGCAAAAATTGCACGATGGAGGCGGGCCGAATGAGCCCGCAGCTTTAGCCCTTGTAAAAGCCGTTCATTACCTTGTACACATCAATCTCCCACTGGCGGCGATGGCTCTTGGCAACCGTATCCAAGATAAGGCCGGTTACGAAGCTGAGCGCAGCACAGCCGCCCAATGCCAGCGAGGTGAGCATGGTGGGGATGCGCGGTACCAGGCCGGTGCTGATGTACTCGGCGATAACCGGGATGCCGGCGATTACGGCCAAGAGCAGCAGCAGAAGCGCCAGCCAGCCGAAGAAGGCCAGCGGGCGGTAGTCCTTGAACAGGGCCGTGATGGCCATCAGCACCTTGGCGCCGTCGCCGAAGGTGGAAAGCTTCGATTCGCTGCCCTCGGGGCGGTCGCGGTAGTCGATGGGCACATCCTCGATGCGCCAGCGCTTGTCCACCGCGTGGATGGAGATCTCGGTCTCGATCTGGAAGCCCTCGGACATCACGGGCATGGTCTTCACGAACACGCGGTTGAACGCGCGGTAGCCCGTCATAACGTCCTCGAAGGCGAAGCCGTAGATGCGCTTGATGAGCCAGCGCACAAGGTTGTTGCCGAAGCCGTGGAAGGCGCGGTCGTTTTCCTCGCCGTAGCTGCCGTTGGAAAGGCGGTCGCCCACCGTCATGTCGGCACGCCCTGCACGCAGCGGCTCCAGCAGCTCGGGAGCGGCCTCGGCTGGGTAGGTGTCGTCGCCGTCCACCATGATGTAGTAGTCGGCGTCGATGTCGCGGAACATGGAGCGCACCACGTTGCCCTTGCCCTGACGGCCCTCGAAGCGGACGATGGCGCCGTGCTCGCGCGCGATCTTGGAGGTGTTGTCGCTGGAGTTGTTGTCGTAGACGTAGATGTCTGCATCGGGCAGCACGCGCTTGAAGTCGTCGACTACCTTGGCGATGGTGATTTCCTCGTTGTAGCAGGGAATGAGAACTGCGACCTTTTCAGCCATTCTTGATCCTTACTCTCTAAACCTAAAACCGGTTAAACGTTGAACTTGAAGTGCATTACGTCGCCGTCTTGCACCACGTAATCTTTGCCCTCTTGGCGAAGCTTGCCGGCATCGCGGCAACCCTTTTCGCCACCCAAGGCAACATAGTCTTCGTACGATGCGGTTTCGGCCTTGATAAAGCCGCGCTCAAAGTCGGAATGGATAACGCCAGCAGCTTGCGGGGCCTTGGCACCTACCGGGATAGTCCAAGCGCGCGTTTCGGTTTCGCCGCTAGTGAAGTAGCTCTGCAAGCCAAGCAGCTTGTATGCTTCGCGAATAAGGCGGGAAAGGCCGCTTTCGTCGAGCCCCAGCTCTTCCATAAACACAGCCGCCTCTTCAGGGTCGAGCTCGGCCAAGTCGGCTTCGATCTTGGCGCTGATGGGCACAGGAGCCTGACCATCGATTTCAGGAAGGTCGGCGCCAACCTTGTCTTCATCGACGTTGGCAATGTAGAGCATAGGCTTCATGGTAAGCAGGCACAGCTCGCGGATAGCTTCCTGCTCATCTTCGGAAAGATCAAGCTGAATGGCGCGCTTGCCTTCGTTTAGGCCCTCGAGCACCTTTTGAGCGGTTTCGAAGTTGATGGCCTTTTCCTTGTAGCGCTTGCCCTCTTTCTCAAGACGGGGCATTGCCTTTTCAAGCGTGCCGATGTCGGCCAGGATAAGCTCGGTTTTGATGGTTTCGACGTCGCTTTGCGGGTCGACCTTCTTAGAAACGTGCTCTACGTTGGGGTCGCTAAAGAAGCGCACCACTTCGCAGATGGCATCGGTTTCGCGGATGTTAGCCAAGAACTTGTTGCCCAAGCCTTCACCCTGGCTAGCACCTGCAACCAAGCCGGCGATGTCAACAAATTCAACGGTTGCAGGCACGATCTTGGCCGGATTGTCGATAGCAGCAAGGCCGTCCAGGCGCTTATCGGGCACAGGAACCAAGCCCACATTGGGCTCGATGGTGGCAAACGGGTAATTTGCAGCAAAGCCGCTCTTTTTGGTAAGCGCGGTAAACAGGGAAGACTTGCCCACGTTGGGCAGGCCCACGATGCCAATGGAAAGTGACACGTTTTCTCCTAATCAGAAATTTTTTGTAACTGATAGATAATACCGCTACATCTTGAAGAAACCGAGGGACGCTGCAACGTAAGCCACCAAGATAACAACCAGCAAGATGGGGCAGATGTACTTAATGGCAAAAGCCCAAACCTTGCGAGCCTTGAACGGGGCGGAGAGCATAACTTCCTCTTCGATTTCTTTGGGCTTGATAATCCAGCCAACAAAGATGCAGGTAAGCAACGCCACGATAGGCATCATTACCGAATTGGAGATGAAGTCCAAGAAGTCCAGAACGCTGGTGCCCTTGCCCAAAGGTTCGATGAACGAAAGCGAGCTGTAACCCAAGCACACAATAACGCCCACAAGCGTGGTCCAAACAATAACCACGCCCAGCGCTACCTTGCGCTTGCAATGCAGGCCGTCTTGCACAATGGAAACACAGGTTTCAACCAGCGAAAGAGAACTGGTAAGCGCCGCAAAAAGCACCAGTACAAAAAAGCCTGCGCCAATAACGCCAGCCAAATCGCCCATGCCGTCGAATACCTGCGGCAAAATAACGAACATGAGCGAAGGGCCGGAGTTCTGGGCAACGGCTTCGCCCGAACCCATAGCAGCAAATGTAGCGGGGATGATCATGAAGCCCGCCAGCAGCGAAACACCAAAGGTGGTGCCGGCAATCTGGCTAACGCTGGAGGTGAGCTTGGTAGATTTATCCAGGTAAGAGCCGTAGGTAACCATGATGCCCATAGCCAGCGAAAGCGTGAAGAACGTCTGACCCAAAGCCGAGATAACCAGCTCGGGGCTGAACTTGCTGAAATCGGGGATGAGATAGAAAGCCAAGCCGTCGATGGCGCCCGGCATGGAAAGTGCATAAACGGCGATGATGGCTGCCACTACGATAAGCGCAGGCATCATAACCAAGTTTGCCTTTTCCAGACCCTTGTTAACTCCCATGCCATCGATGAAATACGTTAGCGCCATGAAGATGAGCATGAACAAAAGGCTTTCAGGGCCATATGAAATGAAGTTGGTGAAGTAGGCACCGCCATCGGTAAGCATGCTAGCTTCGCCAGCAACATAGGCGCCCAGGTACTTGGTAACCCAGCCACCGATAACGCAGTAGTACGGCACGATGATAAACGGAACTGCCGACATCAAAATGCCAATGAAGGCATACTTCTTGCCAAACGCCTTGAAGGCGCCAATGGCGCTCTGGCCGGTTTTACGACCAAGGGCGTTTTCCAAAAGCAGCAGAGAAATGCCGATGGTGAAAACAAACACCAGGTAAACAAGCAAAAACATGCCGCCGCCGTACTTGGCTGCCAAGTACGGGAAGCGCCACATAGCGCCCAAACCAACAGCCGAAGCCGCTGCACCCAAAACAAAAGCCAGCTTGCCCGACCACGCCGCGCGACCCTCTAACTGCGCCGCCTGAGTTGAAGTTGCCATATAAAAAATCCTCCTAAATGCCCTGCAGAATGCAAAGCTAAAGATGAATTCTACCCCAGGAAGAGGAAGAGCAAGGGGCGCGCACAGGAATCGGTACCCCACAGCCCGTGAGCGCCCCCGATATTGCTAAGGGGCTTCTGCCCTCAACCGCAAAACTCTGAGTCGACATGCAGGCTTTTGGGCCCGAATGGCACGGGGCACTGCGGGGCCATGAAGGGTTCTCTGAAAACATTTCCTGTTTCGATCCGCAAAGCGGATCTTAATTTAAAGCATGAGGCAGTGACCGCACGAAAAAGGCCTTGCCAAGCAAGGCCTTTTGAGCAGGGTAACGGGAATCCCTGAATGGCTTCGCGGTGTCCCGCGTCCTTCAGATTCAAGAGCCGAACAGCCAACTAAAGCGAAGGCGTATGCACGCGCTCGCCTTCGTAGGAAACTTCCCAGAAAACAAGGCCTTGGGCAGGAGCGTTCTCCCCTGCTGCGGAACGGTTGCGCGCTTCGAGCACTTCACTTACCCATTCGGGCTTGCGACGCCCCAAGCCTACTGCCACTAGCGTACCCACTATGGTGCGCACCATGGAATGCAAAAATGCATTGCCCTTAACAGTGATAACCACCAGGTTTTCGCCCCAAAGCTGCTGGGGTTCCACCGTAATGCTGAACACATTGCGGTTGGTGGATTTACCTTCGGCCGATGCCGCCATGCAAAAACTTTTGAAGTCGTGCTCGCCAATTAGATACTGGGCCGCAGCACGCATAGCCTCTACGTCCAGCTGCTTAGGAATATGCCAGCAGAAATTGCGCATGAGCAACGGTGCGTAAGCATCGGTGCAGATGAAGTAATGGTATTCGCGCATAGTTGCCGAAAACCGCGCCGAAAATTCGGCCGGCACCTCGCGCAAGCTTTTAATGGAAATGTCGTCGTGCGTTAGTGCGTTCAGCGAACGCTGCAGCTTGAAAGCCGTTCGGCCGCGCAGCTCGCTTTGGGCAACCTGGAAGTTAACCACTTGCCCGCGCGCATGCACACCCGAATCGGTGCGGCCGGCGCATACCGTTTCTACCGGGCGGCGAAACAGCAACTCAAGCGCTTCTTCGATGCTCCCCTGCACGGTAAGCTGCCCTGGCTGACGGGCAAAGCCCGAAAAGGGCTGCCCGTTGTAGGAAAGCGTAGCGGCGAAGTTAACCTGCGGGCTGCTGGGCGCAACGCCGCCGTCGCCAGTTCCAGCGCAGTCAGCATCAGCCCCATCACAGGTAGTGTCAGCTCCAGCGCAAGCGACGCCATTCGCGGCACCATTTGCGGCATCGCCCAGCATGCACTCGTCTTCTTCCCTATTAGCAGGCAGCGCCACTACGAAGCCTTCCACAGGGTACGGCCAAACAAATCGAACAGGCGCGAGCGCAGCGCCGAATTGGTGGAGTCTACCGTGATGGGCAGCTCGGCGCGCATGCGGTGGCCATCGGTTTGGCTAACCAGCAAAATTACCGGGTCTTTGCCAGGGTATTCCTGCAGCAGGCTCATAAGCTTGCTGTTGTTCACCGAGGAAAGCTCGCGCATCTGCAGCGTAAGCTCCAGCTGCTTAGGCGCCATGCTGGCCTCTTCTTCGGTAAGCACCAGCGGCTTGGCTTCGTATACCAAAATCTGCTTGCCGCGGTCGCCCACTTCAAACTTACCCTTGCAGGTGATAATGGCGTCTTCGTGAATGGCTTCCTGGTTCTTTTCGTAATCCCAGCATATGCACTCAACGTGGCCAGAGGTGTCTTCCAAAACAAAGGTAGCCCACAGCTTGTTGGTCTTCTTGGAACGGCGAACATTCACTTCCGAAACCATGCCCGCAAACGTGGCCGACTTGATGCCGGTTTCACGCTCCATCAAATCGCTGATGGTGTGCTTCATGGTGCGCGAAAGGTAGTTTTCGTACGGGCGCAGCGGATGGTCGGAAACGTACATCTTCAAGATGTCCTTTTCGAACGCAAGCAGCGTGCGCTTATCCCATTCAACGCCATCAGGCTCGGGGATATCGTCCTTAAAGCTATCGTCCACATCGGCGAACATGCTAAACATATCCATCTGACCTGCGGCTTTATCCTTCTGGCGCTTTGCGGCGCTTTCAAGCAGTGCCGTGTCATCGATAAAGTGCATGCACTGCTTGCGCGTATAACCAGTAGACTCAAACGCGCCCGACTTGATAAGCGCTTCTAGGGTTTTGCGGTTATAGGCATTTGCAGGCACACGGTTTACAAAGTCGTGCAAGCTGGTAAAGGGGCCACCCTTTTCGCGCTCGGCGATAATGACCTCGGCCACATGCTCACCCACACCGCGCACACCGGCCAGGCCAAAGCGAATGCCCTCTTCAAGCGGAGTGAACTCCAAGTTGGAAGAGTTAACATCGGGCGGCAGCACTGGAATGCCGCTGCGATTGCAGCTTGCGATGTACTTGATAAGGCGGTCGTTGTTGCCCATGTAGCTGGAAAGAACAGCCGCCATGTATTCGTTGGGGAAGTGCGCCTTCAGGTAGGCCGTGCGCATAACCAGCAAAGCGTAAGCTGCCGAGTGCGACTTGTTGAAGGCGTACTTTGCAAACTTTTCGGCATCGCTCCAAATTTCCTTGGCAATTTCGAGCGAATAACCGTTTTCGACCGCACCATTGTTCCAGTCGTCCTGCAGCTGGCGCATGATGTCGAGCTTCTTTTTACCCATTGCCTTGCGCAGCTTGTCTGCCTTGCCGGCCGAAAAACCGCTCATAACCATGGAAACCTGCATGATCTGCTCTTGGTACACCATGGTGCCGTAGGTTTCTTCCAAGATGGGGCGCAGACGGTCGTCATAGTAATGAACAGGGGTTTTGCCCTGAACTACCTTTACGTAGTCTTCCACCATGCCCGATTCCAACGGGCCGGGGCGGTTAAGCGCAATAGAAGCCACAACGTCGGAAAAACGCTCAGGCGGAATCTGCGCAAACAGCGAAACGTACAGTGCGCCTTCTACCTGGAACAGGCCATCCATATTCAAGGGCATGCCGTTCTTGCGCAGCTCGCCGCGCATAAGGGCAAATGCCTTGTCGTCTTCGATAGGAATCTCTTCGGGCACCAGCTTTTCGCCCGTGGTACGCGCCACGTTGTTGCATGCGCGCGAAAGCACGCCCAGCGTACGCAGGCCAAGGAAGTCCATCTTAAGCAGGCCCAAATCGGGCGTGTAGTGGCCGTCGTACTGGGTGATGATGCCGCCACCCTTGGTGTCGCGCTTCATGGGAACATGGTCGCTCATGGGGTCGCGGCAAATGATGGTTGCGCATGCGTGCACGCCTTCGCCGCGCACATGGCCTTCGATAGACTTAGCAGCATCGATTACGCGACGCACATCTTCTTCTTGCTCGTAGGCTCGCAGCAAATCGGGGTTGGTTTCCAGTGCGCCGTCGATAGTGATGCCCAGCTCGCCGCCGATAAGCTTGCAAATGCGGTCGCCCACAGAATAGGGGTAGTCAAGCACGCGCGCAGCGTCACGCACGGCATTTTTGGCCTGCAGCTTGCCGAAGGTGATAACGCCGGCAACATGGTCTTCGCCATAGAATTCGCGAATGTGCTCGATAACATCCTGGCGATGCTGATCGTCGAAGTCGACGTCGATATCGGGCATCTCCACGCGCTCAGGGTTAAGGAAGCGCTCGAACATCAAGCCGTTTACGATGGGGTCAAGGTCGGTAATGCCCATTGCGTACGTGCACAGCGAACCAGCCGCCGAACCGCGGCCCGGGCCTACGCCAATGCCATGCTCGCGCGCCCAACGGATATATTCCTGAACAATAAGGAAGTATGCCGGGAAGCCCTGCTGAACAATAATGTCGGCTTCATATTCGTACTGTTCCAGCACCGATTTTTCTTTACCGGTGTTGTCGGAGAGCACCACGGTGCGCCATTCAGGACCATAGCGATGCTCCAAACCCTTTTCGCACTCTTCGCGGAACAGCATTTCTTCGGTATAGCCTTCGGGCAAGGGGAAGCGCGGCAGAATTTCGTCGCGCTCCAGCTCAACGTTGCACTTTTCGGCCAGCTTTACCGTTTCGTCGCATGCCTCGGGGAAGTCTTTCAGCGCAGCACGCATCTCTTCCTCGGTTTTCATGTAGAACTGGTCGTTAGGGAACTTGAAGCGCTTTTCCTGCGTAACGGTGGCGTTGGTGCCGATGCACAGCATAATGTCCTGCGCCATGGCGTCTTCCTGCGTTAAGTAGTGGAAGTCGTTGGTGGCGATGGTTTTAAGGCCCAGCTGCTTGGCAATTTGCGTGAGCTTGCAGTTCATTTCGTACTGCGTCATGCCAGCGTTGGTGGTAATGCCCTGGTCTTGCAGTTCGATGTAAAAATCGCCCGGCTCATACAACGCAGCAAAGCGCTTTGCCCAGCTAATGGCTTCGTCGAAGTTGTTCGCATCGATGCAGCGCGGGATAATGCCGGCAATGCAGGCACTGGTGGCAATAATGCCCTCAGAATACTTTTCCAGCATTTCAAACGTGGTGCGCGGGCGGTAATAGAAATTGTCTACATGGCTTTCAGAAACCAGCTTGAGCAGGTTGTGGTAGCCCGTGTTGTTCTTGGCCAGCAGAATCATATGATGCAGCTTCTGCTTTTGCCTCTTCAGTTCGCTGTCGGTGGTGAAGTAAATTTCACAACCGAAAATGGGCTTTACCTTTTTGCCGGTTTCCTTTTCAACCTTGCGGCAAGCCTCGTCCAATTCAGGCACACCTGACATAACACCGTGGTCGGTGATAGCAACAGCGGGCATATCCAAATCGGCTGCACGCTTAACCATGTCATAGATGTGCGTTGCGCCGTCCAACAGGGAATATTCAGTGTGATTGTGCAGATGTACGAATGCCATGCGATTTCCTAACTAATGTGCTTTCTTCATTCGTTGGATATTTTGCCATGCGCACCGCGCGAACCCAATACACAATTCGGCAACGTTGGCGCACCCGCACACGCGATTAATCAAAAACCCATCGGTCGCCTCAACTAAATCCCAAATCGCGACACCTCAATTGAATCCCAAATCGCAGCCCCTCGGCCAAACCTCAAATCGCGACACCACAGCTTAATCTAAAGTCGCAACCCCTCGGCCAAGTCCCTAATTTCCACCCTTGCCCTGGCCAAATCCCAAACCCCACCCTTGCTCTCGACTAAACCCAGAATTCCTTGCTCGCTCTCAGCCAAACCCTAAATCCCTGCCCTCGCCTTAAAAAGCAAAAAAGGACCCGCATAAAGCGGGTCCTTTAGTTTCTGATACGGATTAGAAAACCGGACTTAAAGGTAATCGTGGGTCCTTATACGTACTGGTCTTCCTTTTCCTTTGCAGCAAGCTGAACCTTACACCAGCGCAGCTTACGCGTCAGAAGGGAGCGAGAGATGATGCTCGTCTCCGGGAGGTTAGCGATCTTCTCTTCAAGAACGGGAATGTCCTTGTTGAGCTTTTCGACATTGATGCGCTTGATCTGGCGCGTCTTGTCGCAAATTACGATAACGCGGTCCTTCAGCACCTGGACGTAACCGCCCATGATTGCTGCGCTCAGCGTTTCGCCACCCTCTTGCTGGGTACGGGCCCAGATTACGCCATCGCGCAGGGGGGTTACGAACGGCTCATGGTTTTCCATGATACCCAGTTCGCCTTCCGTGCCCGGCACCATAACGTTGTAGAGCTCGCCGGAGAAGAGGACCTTGTCCTTTGCTACGACGTCACACCTGATCACCGACATGATTTACTCCTCTGCCTGAAGCTTTTCGTAAGCCTCGTACACAGCCTCGATGGAGCCCGTGGAACGGAAGCAAACCTCGGGGATGTGGTCGCAGTTGCCCTTGAGGATCTCGTCGAAGGAACGAACGGTGTCCTCCATCTTGACGTAAACGCCGTCAAGACCGGTGAACTGCTTAGCTACGTGGAAGTTCTGGCCCAGGAACTGCTGCACCTTACGTGCGCGGTTAACGATGACCTTCTGGTCTTCCGTAAGCTCGTCCATACCCAGAATTGCGATGATGTCCTGGAGGTCCTTGTAGTTCTGCAGGATCTCCTGAACACCAACAGCTACGCGGTAGTGCTCTTCGCCAACTACCTCGGGGTCGAGTGCGCGGGAGCTGGACTCCAGCGGGTCAACTGCGGGGTAGATGCCCATTTCGGCGATGGAACGGTTAAGAACCGTCTTAGCGTCGAGGTGGGTAAACGTAGTTGCCGGAGCAGGGTCGGTAAGGTCGTCGGCGGGAACATATACTGCCTGTACGGAAGTAATAGAACCGGTCTTCGTGGAGGTAATGCGCTCCTGCAGGTCGCCCATCTCGGTAGCGAGGGTGGGCTGATAGCCTACAGCGGAAGGCATGCGGCCAAGAAGTGCGGATACCTCAGAACCTGCCTGGGTAAAGCGGAAAATGTTGTCGATGAACAGCAGAACGTCCTGACCCTGGTCACGGAAGTACTCTGCTTCGGTAAGGCCGCACAGACCTACGCGAAGACGAGCTCCCGGAGGCTCATTCATCTGACCGTAAACCAAGCAGGTCTTGTTGATAACGCCTGCGTCGGTCATTTCCAGGAACAGGTCGGTACCTTCACGGGTACGCTCACCAACGCCGGTGAATACCGAAGTACCACCATGCTCCTGAGCCAGGTTGTTGATGAGCTCCTGGATGATAACGGTCTTGCCTACACCTGCGCCACCGAACAGGCCGGTCTTACCACCCTTGATGAAGGGCTGGATAAGGTCGATAACCTTAATGCCGGTTTCGAAGACCTCGGTCTTGTTGATGAGCTCTTCGTAAGCAGGTGCGGGACGGTGAATGGGTGCCCATTCCTTAACATCGGGCATGGGCAGGCCGTCTACGGGCTCGCCCATTACGTTCCAGATGCGGCCGAGGGTCTCAGGACCTACGGGCATCTTCATTGCAGAACCTGTGTCCTGGACAGGCAGGCCGCGAACCAGGCCGTCGGTAGACGACATGGCAACGGAGCGAACCAGGTCACCAGGGAGGTGCATCTGAACCTCGAGGACGACGTTAAGTTCGCCCGCGGGGGTGGTAGCTTTCACGGTCAGAGCGTTGTAGATCGCCGGCATATGTTCCGGAGCGAACTCAACGTCTACAACAGGGCCGACAACGCGGACAATGTGTCCGATGGAACCCTGCTCGGCCGCAGAAGCGTTATTGGTTTCTTCAGCCATTTAGTCCTCCAAAGCTGCGGCGCCGCCAACGATTTCGTTGATTTCGGTGGTGATGGCGCCTTGACGTACACGGTTGTAGACACGATTGAGGGTTTCAATCATGTCGTTGGCATTGTCCGTCGCATTCTTCATAGCGTTGCGACGAGCAGCCTGCTCGGCTGCTGCCGAGTCGATGAGCATGTAGAAGAAGTGACCTGCCACATACTCGGGAAGAAAGTGATCCAGAACGTCGGCTTCATTGGGCTCGTACTCGATAGCACCCTGAATTTCGATGTCATCGGGCGTAGCCTCAGTGATACCGCCACCCTTGTTGAACACCTCGCCCTTAGGCAGGAATGCCTTCGGGTTTACGGGCAGCAAGGGCTGCTGAATCAGTACCTGCTCACCTGCGTTCTTCGCGTGGTTGTAAAGAACAACCACCTCGTCGATGTCGCCATTGAGGAAGTGCTCGATCGAATAGTCGGCCAGAGCATCCGATTCCTCAACGCGAGGGTCGGCAGACAGGTCGCGGAAGGCCAGTACCGTTTCAATGCCACGGTACTTGAAGTAGCTGATAGCCTTCTTGCCACAAGCAGCAACAAGAATATTCTGGCCCTTCGCTTTACGTTCCTTCATGATCTTCTCGGCGCGACGGAGCACGCTGGAGTTGAAACCGCCAGCAAGGCCACGGTCAGAAGCAATAACGACAATAAGAGCCGTCTTTACTTCATCGTGCGGCACGGTAAGCGGTACATGAGTACCACCCATGCGAGCGATGTTGGCCAGCATTTCCTTTACAGCCTCACCATAGGGCGTAGCATGCTCGACACGCTGAGTGCTGTGTCGGATCTTAGCAGCTGCGACCATCTGCATGGTGTGCGTAATCTGCTTCGTCGACTCGACGGACTTGATTCGCCTTTCGATATCGTGAAGGTTCGGCATAATTACCTACCTTACGCGATGAACTGGAGCTTGAACTGCTCGATAAGAGTGCTCAGCTCGGATTCTACATCGTCGGTGAACTTCTTTGCCTCGGCGAGCTTGTCCATTACGCCGTTGCCGGAGTGATGCAGGTAGTCGAGCATTTCGCCACGGAAGCGAACAACGCTCTTAGCCGGGATGTCATCCAGGTAGCCATGAGCACCAGCCCAGATAGCGGTGGCCATGTCTTCTACAGACATCGGGGTGTAACGACCCTGCTTCAGGATCTCGGTCATAACTGCGCCACGGGTGAGCTGCTGCTGCGTAGCCTTGTCCAGGTCGGAACCGAACTGGGTGAACGCTGCGAGCTCGCGGTAAGAAGCGAGGTCAAGACGGAGGGTACCTGCAACAGACTTCATGGACTTCACCTGAGCGGAGCCGCCAACGCGGGATACGGAGATACCTACGTTAACAGCAGGACGCTGACCCTGATAGAACAGGTCGGTGGTGAGGTAGATCTGACCGTCGGTAATGGAAATTACGTTCGTAGGAATGAACGCACCAACGTCGCCAGCCTGGGTCTCGATGATAGGCAGAGCCGTCATGGAACCTGCACCGTTTTCGTCGGAAAGCTTGCAGGCACGCTCGAGCAGGCGGGAATGCAGATAGAAAATGTCGCCAGGATATGCTTCGCGTCCGGGCGGGCGACGCAGGGTCAAAGACATCTGACGGTAAGCAACAGCCTGCTTGGACAGGTCGTCGTATACAGCCAGTACATGGCCGCCAGGGTTCTGAGCGTTGGCGGGCTGGCCGTCAGCGCCATTGAACATGAAGTATTCGCCCATTGCAGCGCCTACCATAGGAGCGAGGTACTGCAGCGGAGCAGGATCGGATGCGGTAGCGGCAACTACGATGGTGTAGTCCATAGCGCCGAAACGCTCGAGCGTTTCAACGATGCCGGATACGGTAGAAGCCTTCTGGCCGATTGCGACGTAGACGCAGACCATGTCCTTGCCCTTTTGGTTGATGATTGCATCAACGGCAATAGAGGTCTTACCAGTCTGACGGTCGCCAATGATGAGCTCGCGCTGACCACGGCCGATCGGAATCATAGAGTCGATAGCAAGAATACCGGTCTGCATAGGCTCTTCAACGGGCTGGCGCTCGTGAACGCCGGGAGCCTTGAACTCAACGGGACGAGTTGCGGTCGTCTCGATGGGGCCCTTACCGTCGATAGGCTGGCCAAGAACGTTAACAACGCGGCCGAGCATTGCCTTGCCTACAGGTACTTCCAGAATCTTACCAGTGGTACGTACCTGGTCATTCTCCTTGATTGCAGTGATGTCACCAAGGAGTACGGCGCCTACTTCCTCTTCTTCGAGGTTCTGAACCATGCCGGAAATAATACGGCCGTCAGCTGCCATGAATTCGAGGAGTTCACCGGACATCGCACCCTTAAGGCCGTCGATACGCGCAATACCGTCGCCGATTTGTACAACCGTGCCGGTTTCGCGGGATTCAACGGACGTGTCGATGGCGTCGAGCTGCTTGCGCAGTGCGGCGTCGATAGACTGTGCGGTGATTTCAGTCACTAGCATTCACCTCCATCTTTCTTTTTGAGAGCGATGCGGGCCTGGTCGAACTGGGAGCGTACGCTCGCGTCGACATAACGGCCACCACAGCTCATGATGATGCCGCCCTGGATGGAAGGGTCGATGTGCTCAACGAGCACGCAGTCGCGACCCAAGTCGGAAACGGCTTTTTCGGTAATTACGGTTCGCAGGTTGTCATCAAGTTCAACAACCGTCGTCACATCAACAACGTTGAAGTTAAGCTTTTCAGCGATGAGCTCTTCGTACTTCGAGACAACTCGACGATAAAGCGCTGCATCGCAACGGGAAGCCATAACTTCAAGAAGCTCAACTACCACGGGGTGATAGCCATCGAATACGTTGCCGGCAAGCTCAGAGCGCTGCTCGGCCGTGTAAGACTCGTTGTCCAACGAGAGACGTAGGTCGATGTTGGTTGCCATGTACCCGAGGATCTGGCGCATCTGGTTGCGAACCTCGACGACAGCGTCACGACCGCCGGTGGCATTAGCGCCATCGATGGCGGCGTTGGCGTAGGCTGCAATCGTTTCATTGATGACAAGACGATTAGCCATTTAGACTACCTGCCTCTTTCACGTAGCGCTCGATGAGCTTACGATGCTCGTCGTCGCTGAAATCCTCGCCAATAAGACGGGATGCAACTGCAATAGAAGTGTCGGCCATGGAAGCCTGAAGCTCCTTGATGGCGTTTTCCTTCTCCTGCTCGATGGCCTGACGGGCCTTTTCGATGATCGCATCCGCCTCTGCCTGAGCCTTTTCGGTGATCTCTTTCTGAAGAGCATCGCCGGAGAGCTTGGCGTTGTTGAGGATCTGCTGTGCTTGGGTCTTAGCGCCCTCGAGCTGCTCACGGTATTCCGCCAGCAGACGTTCGCTTTCCTGTCGAGCCTCCTCGGACTTTTCCAGGGAGTTCTTGATGGTTTCCTCGCGCTTGTTCAGCATGCCCTCGAACAGAGGCCAACCAAACTTGGCAAGAACGATCCACAAGAGGATGAAGGCGACGAGCATGGGGATGAATTCTTCCATCTGAGGAAGAATTGCACTGATACCAGCTCCTTCGTCAGCGAACGCGCATACCGGGAATGCCGCAGATGCAGCAGCAAAGGCTACCATGCCACTTGCGCAGTTACGTACGTGTGCGTTCAATTCGCGTGCCTCCTTCTTTTCTTTCGGTTTCTTCGTTAGTTACTTACTTGCGAAGTTCTAGCCGATGAAGAAAAGAACCAGGCCGAGCAGTGCGAGTGCCTCAGACATTGCAGCGCCGATGAAGAAGTAGCCCATGAGCTGACCCTTCATTTCGGGCTGACGAGCAGCAGATACGCACAGGCCGTAGGTAGCAACGCCGATACCGATGCCAGGGCCGATTGCTGCGAGGCCATAACCAACGACCTTCAACGCAGCGATTGCGAGAGTGAGTTCCACGATTACCTCCTTTTGTCGAGCAGGGGCCTTTCCCCTGCCCTAGTTACAAAATCCAGCTGAAGTTTTCCGTACCAGCTGTAGTACCAAAGTGTTTCGGCGGCCAGGCCGCCAGCGCAATAAGCGCCAAGCCAGTTTCTTCTTACGCTTGCATCAGTGAGGATGGATGGCCATACCAATGTAAGAGGAAGAAAGAATGGTGAATACGTATGCCTGCAAGAAAGCTACCAGCGTTTCGAGGGCGTACATGAAGAACAGCAAGAAGAACCATGCGATTGCGGGCAGGCCTGCAACGATGTCCATCTGGAAGATTGCGGTTTGCAGGAAGATGGTGGTTGCCAGCGAGAACACGGCAAGAACCATATGGCCTGCGAGCATGTTGCCGTAAAGTCGAACGGCGAGCGTAAGAACGCGGATGACCATGGAGAAGAACTCCAGGAACCAAATGATGGGGGCGATGGGGCCCGGAACGCCGCTGGGGCAAAGAGCCTTGAAGTAATGGAAGAAGCCCAGTTCCTTCAGGCCGTAGAAGTTGAAGTAGATAAACGAAATGGCAGCCAGAGCCCAGGTGATGGAAATGGTGCCCATTGCAGCCTTAGCGCCAGGGATAAGGCCGATGACGTTTGCAGTAAGGATGAAGAAGAACAACGTGCACAGGAAGGGAACGTGCTTCTTGAAGCCTTCGCCGATAACGTCGGCGCCTACGCCTTCGGAGATGAAGTTGTAGCCGAACTCAAAGATGTGAGCGAACTTGCCGTGAGGAACAAGCGTGAGCTTGCGACCTGCAACGATTACCAGAACGGCAACCAGGACAAGTGCGATGGCCATGTACAGAACGTACTGAGACACGTGCCAACCGGCGATGGTAAAGACCGTTGCCGAGTCGAACTGCGAAGAAAGATGCTGCGCCTCCTCGACGAACTTTGTAAGAGCTTCACCCATCTGGATTCCTTACCTTTCCGTAACTTATTTACTTGTTCTTGCGCTTGGCAAGAACGTTTTTGTAAACGACGTATACCGACGTGGACACAATGAGCGCCACGATTTCCGCAATGCCGAAGGGAAGGACCACCGAGCGGTTGGTTACCGCGCAGATAATGAGCGCCACGGCCACGATGATGAGCGAGACAAACGTGCCCGCCAAACCATACAAGCCAGTGCTCATAGCGGAAATGCTCTCAGATCGACGCGCAAGGCGCAGGGAAATAAACAACGGAAGGAACCCGATGATTCCTGCCACGATTCCTGCTGCGACGGCTGCGAGCATTGCTTCCTTTCTTCCGGTTGCGGCGTTGCGAACGCCTTTTTTAACCCCAAGTAGCATAAAGGCAACATGCGGGGCCAAAGCAAAGCTTCCGACAACGTGCATTAAATTTGGGCGAATGGTACTTATCAAACACCCAACGAAACACAATACCGTAGTAACACGTTCGGCGGGCTAATTAATTCGCCCAAAGACGGGCAATCTAATAGATTTGTCCTATTAATAATTCAGCTTCGAAGTTTTTAAACGCGTTTAATGAACCAAACGCCACGAATGTGGAAAATTAGATGGTCAAATTTAGCCGTTTTGACCATCAAACACGCGAATCTTGATGCCGGACTCCCCTAGCAGTTCCATGGCCAACTCATCGTTGTAGGGGTTGGCGTAGATGATTTCGCTGATTCCGGCGTTGATGAGCATCTTGGCGCACACAACGCAGGGCTGCGTGGTGATGTAGATACTGCTGCCTTCGATATCGATGCCATAGCGGGCAGCTTGCAGGATGGCATTCTGCTCGGCGTGCAGGCCGCGGCAGATTTCGTGGCGCTGGCCAGAGGGCACGCCCAACTGCTGGCGCAGGCAGCCCGTTTCGTTGCAATGACGAAGGCCCGTGGGCACGCCGTTGTAGCCCGTAGCCAGAATGCGGCGGTCTTTAACGATAATGGCCCCCACTGCGCGGCGCAGGCACGTGGTGCGCGTTGCCACTTCGTTGGCAAGGGTCATAAAGTACTCGTCCCAACTGGGGCGCTCGTATTCGGCCATTTTTTGCTCCTTCGGGCTACAAACGAATACGAACAGTGTACCAGCCCAACCAAAAAGCCCGCAGGCAAATGCCCACGGGCTTACGTGATGGCTGCGTTGATCTATCACAGCTAGGTTTGCTTTGCCCCAGGATCGCCAGTAAAACAGCGAGGCCCGGGCTGGTGCCCCAGATTCGTGCGAGTTGGAAGGCGAAGCGTACTTTGTACGTGAGCCTTTCAAATCGCGCGAAGATGGAGTGCCAGCTCGGGCCACAGCGTCATAGCGTATGGTGCGCGCTTTCGCCGTTCGTCAAAACGGCGAAACCCTAGAATTCCGGATACAGCGGGTGCTTGGCAATAAGGCCCTGCACCTCTTCGGCAATTGCGTTCAGACGCTCTTCGTTTTCGGCGTTGAACACGGTAGCAGCAATAAGCTGGCCGATGCGCTTAAACTCTTCGGCGTTGAAGCCGCGAGTGGTACCTGCAGCAGTGCCCACGCGAATACCGCTGGTTACGAAGGGCGAGCGGGTTTCGTTGGGAATGGTGTTCTTGTTAACGGTAAGGCCAACGCGCTCCAGCAGCTTTTCGGCATCCTTGCCGGTGATGTCGGCAGGCGTGAGGTCTACCAGCACCAGGTGATTGTCGGTACCGCCAGATACCAGACGCAGACCGCCTTCAACCATGCCTTCGCCCATTGCGGCGCAGTTGGCAATAACATTTTGAATGTAGGTTTTGAATTCAGGCTTCAAAGCCTCGCCAAAGGCAACGGCCTTGCCAGCGATGATGTGCATGAGCGGGCCGCCCTGAGTGCCAGGGAACACGGCGCTGTTGATCTTCTTGGCAATTGCTTCGTCGTTGGTAAGGATGAAGCCGCCGCGGGGGCCGCGCAGGGTTTTGTGGCTGGTGGAAGTTACCACGTGTGCGTAAGGCACAGGGCTGGGATGCAGGCCAACAGCAACAAGGCCGGCAATGTGAGCCATGTCGATCATAAGGTAGGCGCCTACCTTGTCGGCGATTTCGCGCATGCGCTTGAAGTCGATAACGCGCGGGTATGCAGAAGCACCGCCCACAATGAGCTTGGGCTTAACCTCTAAGGCAATGCGCTCCATTTCGTCGTAGTCGATAACCTCGGATTCGCCGCTTACGCCGTAAGCCACGATGTTGTAGTTCTTGCCCGAGAAGTTAACCGGAGAACCGTGGGTAAGGTGTCCGCCATGGTCCAAAGAAAGGCCCAGCACGGTATCGCCCAAGTTGATAAGTGCCTGGTAGGCTGCCAAGTTTGCGTTAGCACCGGAATGGGGCTGAACGTTTGCGTAGTTGCAGCCGAACAGCTTCTTGGCGCGCTCGATAGCCAGGGTTTCCACCATGTCTACCTTTTCGCAACCACCGTAATAACGCTTGCCCGGGTAGCCTTCAGCGTACTTGTTGGTAAGAACGCTGCCCATAGCCTGCATAACGGCAGGCGAAGTGAAGTTTTCTGAAGCGATGAGCTCGATGCAAGAACGCTGGCGGGAAAGCTCCTGCCCAATGATGTCTGCTACTTCAGGGTCGTTGGCTGCAATATAGTCCTGGGACATTTGCCGCACTCCTTTCATTTCGAGTTTCATCGCGATATTTACGATGCCCCAAAGAGTAGCACACGCCCCGCCCGCGTGCCGCCCACTTCTTACAAACGGACAGCTTTAGCGGCAAAGCATTTCCAAGCTGGGGTTTTGATGGCAAAAAATAAAGCTGGGCAGCTTCCTTCGGGCGCCCAGCCTTATAAATGCAATTTGTTGTTAACGCAGGTGAAACTTAAAATTCGCAGCACGCACGCATTAAACGCACATTAGCCGAATACTTGCGAAACCGTTGCTTCGCCGCCATACATGCTATCCACAAAGGCCTGCTTGTTTTCACTGCTGGATTGATCGAACTTCCAAGAATCGCCGTCCTTGGTAAGCACAAAGGTAACTTCAGCGGTTTGCGGCTCGGCGGAATCGAGCGCCGCCGCAAAGGTTTCGCCCGCATAGGGGTACAGCTCGCTGGCGGAGCTGAAATTCTGCGCCATAGCATTGGAAGCAAACGAGCTGCTCCAGTTATTTATGACATCAACGATGTGCTTGCAGGTAACGCTGGTAACCAGATTGGCATTGTCGCCGTCGATCTTCACGCTTTTGATTTCATATTCGTAGCCAGAAAGCCACGACTTAGCGATGGCATCCGCCTCAAGGCCTAGCTGGGTAAAGCTGCTCATGTTGGTGCCGCTGAGCATGGCAGAAAGGGTGGAGTCGTTAACGTCTTTGAGCTGATCGAGCTGGGCAGTAAGTGCTTCCTTGGCCTTATCTTCGGGGCTCATACCGCAACCGGTAAAGGTAAGGCACATTGTCATAGCAAGCATGACGGCAAAGGCTGCGGTAAACCCGCGACGTGCGATAGTGGCTACATGTTGCATGAAAACTCCTAACGGGGGGAAGCTGGGCGGCGCCAAAACACAGCCTGTATGCTGACCAGGCCACGGCCGCCTGCACAAGATTCTACGGCATACTAGGGCACTTTGGGGTAAGCGGCCAGCTCAGCTTTGGGGTTGGTACCCCTAGTCTAGCTTCATCATTTTTTCTACGCGACCGGCATGACGGCCACCGGCAAATTCGGTGGTAAGGAAGGCATCCAAGATAGCCTGGTTTTCTTCCAAGGTTACAAAACGGCCCGAAAGGGTAATTACGTTGGCATCGTTATGCTCGCGGCATAGCGTGGCAAAGTCGGCGCGCACCACGTTGGCAGCGCGGATACCCTTCATCTTGTTGGCAGCGATGGACATGCCAATGCCCGTGCCGCACACCAGCACACCACGCTGGGCGGTGCCATCTTGGATATCCTTTGCAACCAGCACGGCAAAGTCGGGGTAATCCACGCGATCGTCGGATGCGGGGCCGCGGTCGATAACCTCATGCCCCTTGCCCTCCAAATAAGCAGCCAGCTGCTGCTTCTGCTCAAAACCTGCGTGATCCGATGCGATAGAGATCTTCATTGCCGGCATCCCTTCAAAATGCTTTGCCCCAGCGCTAAAGCGCCATAAATTCATGCGTTGATTGTACCCGAGAGCCTAGTTGGTGCGGGTGCGGTTTATGCAGTTATGCCATTGGGTTAAAAGCGCCGCCCGCTCCGATTCGCCAAGTTTGGGCTGGAACACCTGGTCAACGGCGCGAAGCTGGCGAAGGGCTTGCTTGCTTTCCCAAAATCCCGTGCAAAGGCCCGCCAGGTAAGCGGCTCCCAAAGCTGTGCTTTCCACGCATTCGGGGCGCTCGATGGCAGCGGCAACAATATCGGCGCAGCACTGCAGCATGAAGTTGTTGCGGCACGCCCCACCATCTACCGCAAGGGCAGATACGGGCACGCCCGAATCGCGCTCCATGCCTTCTAAGATGTCCTGCACCTGAAACGCCTGAGCTTCCAGGCAGGCGCGCACTACATGCGCTTTAGTAACGCCACGGGTTAGACCATAGATTGCGCCGCGTGCCTGTGCATCCCAATACGGGGCGCCAAGGCCAGTAAACGCCGGCACCACTACAACACCCGCAGAATCAGGAACGCTCTGGGCCAGCTTTTCCGATTCGGCAGGGCTGGCAATAAGGCCCAGGCCCTCGTGCAGCCACTGAATAAGGGCGCCAGCCATAAACACACTGCCTTCCAAGGCGTATTCAAGCCCCTGCTGGCCGGGTGCCGAAGCGGCCACGGTAGAAACCAAGCCGTGCGTTGAAGCGCAGGCACGGCTGCCGGTGTGCATAAGCAAAAAGCACCCTGTACCAAAGGTAGCTTTGGCCTGACCAGGCTCAAAACAGCACTGGGCAAACAGGGCGGATTGCTGGTCGCCCGCAACGCCGCAGATGGGGATAGACCCTGCGATAACCGGATGGTCCATCACGCCAAAAGAGCCCGACGAAGGGCGCACTTCGGGCAGCATTTGCATGGGCACATCGAATAGCTGACACAGCCAGGGATCCCACGCGCCTTCGTGGATATTGAACAACATGGTGCGGCTGGCGTTGGTTGGATCGGTTGCGTGCACCTTGCCTTGGGTTAAGTTCCAGATGAGCCACGAATCAACCGTGCCAAAGGCCAGCTCGCCCGCTTCGGCGCGCTTGCGGGCACCGGGCACGGCATCCAAAATCCAGGCAATTTTGCTAGCGGAATAGTAAGCATCGGGAATAAGGCCCGTGCGCTTGGTTACCTGGGCGGCAACCTCGGCATCGCCGCAGCGCTCTTCTACGATTTGAGTGGTGCGACGGCACTGCCACACAATGGCGTTGTAGATAGGCTCGCCGGTGGCGCGGTCCCACACCACGGTGGTTTCGCGCTGGTTGGTAATGCCAATGCCTTCAACCTGGCTTGCCGAAACACCGTTGGAAACCAGCAGTTCGGCCAGTACTTTTAGCTGGCTGGAAAGAATATCTTTGGGGTTATGCTCCACCCAACCAGGCTTAGGGAACAGCTGCGGGAATGCGCTTTGCGCCATGCCGCAAATGATGCCCGCGCGGTTAACCAACACCGCGCGCGAAGAGGTGGTGCCCTGGTCGAGCGCAACTACGTATTCACCCATGGTTATTCCTTTTCTGGTTTGAGAGGCTGGGTTTGAGCGGCATCGGGCGCAGGGTCGGGCGCGACGTCGGGTGCGGCGGCGGGATCGGACCCGGCGATGACGGTCGCGGCGTCAGTCGCGGCGTCGGGCTCGGCGCTGGCGGCGGGTTCAGGCTGAGCAGCCATTACCGAATCAACGCCGTACAGCTCTTCTACCTGGGCTTTTGCACGAGCGATTTCGGCATTTACCAAACAATCGGTAAACCACTGCTCCACATCGGCATACACCGCAGAACGCTGAGGCTCGTTTAGAATCTCATGGCGCATGTGCGGGTAAATTACCACACGCACATCTTCTACCCCCTGGCTGCGATACAGCTGGGCAGCTGCTTCAACCGCCCTACCGCACTCGCCCACCGGGTCTTCGGCGCCGGCAATAAACAAAAGCGGCAAGCCATGGGGCACCGCAGCGGCACTCTTCTTGGTTACCACTTCTTGGGTAAGGTCGGTAAGCGTTGCGTACCCGCCAACCGAAAATGCCTGGCCAGAAAGCGGGTCGGCAATGTAGGCATCTACCACAGCAGGGTCGGTGGAAATCCAGTCGCTTTCGGTGCGAGCATCTTTGATGGCCGAAGAAAATGCACCGATGGCCATAGAATCGAGCAGCCTGGAACGATGCTCGGCCCCGCGCACAGCGCCCAAAATGTGGGCCAACGTTCGGCCCGCCAACGAAAGGGCGCGCGCCTGATTGCCCGTGCCGCTTAGCACGGCACCGGCCAGGCCTTCGGGGTTGCGCGAAATGCTGGCGCGCACCACAAAACTACCCATGGAATGACCGAACAAGAACAGGGGCAAGCCTTCACGCTCGCGCGCCAGCTCAAGAGCGTTTTTGCGCACGCGCAGCACATCTTCAAGCAGCACTTCTTTGCCACCGTACAAGGGCATATGACCCAGCTCGTCGGGCTCGGACACGCTTTTGCCATGGCCTATATGGTCGTGCCCAAACACCACGTAGCCCAACCCAGCCAAAAAGCGGGCGAAGGAATCGTAGCGCTCAATATGCTCGGCCATGCCATGCACCAGCTGCACAGCGCCGCGGCGCGGATATACCGGATCGGGTAGCCACACCAAAACGCGCAGCCACGACTTTCCATCTGCCGAAAGCGTTGAGCTTTCCTGCCTTACGGGGTATTCGCTAGCCATGTTGCCCCCCTTAAGAAAGCGCGCGAATTTGCGCCACGGTGATGGCGCCTTCACGCATGAGTTCTGGATGATGGCCCGAGCTGCAATCCACAATAGTGGAAGCTATGCCGCTTTTGGGCTCGTTATCGCTGATGGCGGCACCAACAGCATTAAAAATGGAATCATCTATCTCGCTAAAGGCAATGGTGTTTTTCTGCCCAGAAATGTTGGCCGAAGTGGTAGCGATGGGGCACCCCAATTGCCTAATAAGCTCTTGGGCGGTGGGGTTTGCCGGCATGCGCAGGCCAATGGTGCCTTCAGCCGAACGGAAGGCGGCAGGCACTTCGCTGCTGGCCTTAACGATGATGGTAAGCGGCCCAGGCCAAAACGTACGAGCCAGGGCAAAGGCGAAGTTGGGCACCACTTTGCCGTATTTGGAAAGATCTTCTACGCCGCCAACAAGCCAGGCAACGGGCTTTTGAGGGCTGCGCTGCTTGATTTCAAAAAGAGCCTGGGGGCTTGAGGCGTGCTCTACCGAAACACCCAAGCCAAACAGGGTGTCGGTAGGGAAAACCACAGGTTGGCCAGCCTTTAAGGCGGCTAGCACCTGGGCAGGAGTTTGCGAAGTGTGCAACATACGCATCGGAGCTTTCGTGTTTGGGGTAGGTTTACCGCGCGGGCGCGGTGCTCAATTACGCTTGGAACTTAAATGATACCGCGCCGTAGGCGCTGCGAACATTACGCTGTACGAAAGATGCAAGGATTCACGCGGCTGTTACCTGTGCGTTAGGAATTGGCGCGCGGTACACAGGCGCAAAACCGGCTGCCCATCAGCATGTACCCAGGTTTGCGCTAGCTGCGCCGACAAGCAGCCAAGCAGCGCAAAGCCGCTGTGGAGCCATACTGGCGCGCCGGCAAAGTGTGCTAACGGTACTGTTCGGCCAGCTTCTGAGCCACACGAAGGCCATCGCATGCGGCCGACATAATGCCGCCGGCAAACCCAGGGCCTTCGCCACAGGGGAACACGCCATTGCCCAGCAGCTGTTCAAGCTCGGCATCGGCCGAACCAAAACGCGCTTGCAAGTTGCGCCCACGGCGAATGCGCACCGGCGAAGAGCTGCGCGTTTCGGGCGCGGTCATAAGCGCGCCGGGGTTGTCGAACCCTTTGAGCTTGCGGCCCAGCAAAGGCAGCGCTTCTGCCAAGGAATTAGCCACAAACCCAGGGAAGCACTCGGCAATGGGAGCTTCTACCACACCGCGGCCATAGGTGGGTTGCACCTTAGCGGGCTTGCCCTGTGCCTGCTTCTTGCTTTGCGCGGATTTGCCCTGCGCGGGTTTCTTTCCTGCGCTGGCCAAAAAGTCGCCCACATGCTGAGCTGGGGCTTCGTAAGGCTTGCCCCCGTGTTCGGCAGAAACGCGGAAGGCAGCTTGCTCGATGCTTCGCTGCAATTCCACGCCAGCCAGCACGTCGGCGCTACCAAAATCGGCTGGGTCGACATTAACCAGCACAGCAGAATTGGCGTTTTTGCCCGCACGGGCATAGCGGCTCATACCGTTGGTTACAATGCCGCCTTCTTCGCTTGCTGCGGCAACCACTTCGCCACCAGGGCACATGCAAAAGGTGTACACGCTGCGCTTGCTAGGCAGGTGAACTGCCAGCTTGTATTCTGCGGCGCCTAAGGCAGGATGCGTTGCCGCCCCACCCCACTGCGATTGATTTATAAGCTGCTGCGGGTGCTCGATGCGCACGCCTACCGAAAACGGCTTTTGCTCCATGGCAAAGCCACTATCGCGGCAAAGCTCAAACGTATTGCGTGCAGAATGACCGCACGCCAAAATAAGCGCTTCGGCTTCTACTTGCTGCGTTTGGCCCGTTTCAACATTGCGAAGGGTAATACTTGCCAGTTTTTCCTGGTCAAAAGCCCAGTTAACAAGCTCGGTGCCAAACAGAACCTGGCCACCAAGCTTAATTATTTCCTTGCGCATAGTGCTTACGATACCGGGCAGGTTGTCGCTTCCCAGGTGGGGGTGCGCCTCTACCAAAATGCCCTCGGGCGCGCCGGCTTCAACAAACCAGCGCAGCACATGCTTGGCCATGGGGTTTTTGATATTGGTGGTAAGCTTTCCGTCCGAAAACGTACCTGCCCCGCCTTCGCCAAACTGAATATTGGAATTGGGATCAAGCTGGCCCGTTTGCTCAAACGCGGCAATATCAACAGCGCGGCGAGCAACATCAAAGCCACGCTCCACCACCACAGGGCACAAACCGCAGCGCGCCAAATACAGCGCGGCAAACAAACCGGCCGGGCCCAAGCCAACCACTACCGGGTGCACGGCGGGTGCGTTGCACTGCGGGCAAACGAGTGGCTCGTAGGGCTTGGCCACACGCACGTTTAAGCCTTTAGGAGCGTGTGCGAGCAAGCGCTGTTCGGTGTCTTCGCCCAGTTCCAGGCGAAACGTAGTGGTGAAGTGCACGTTGTTTTTCTTACGCGCATCCACGCTTTTCTTAATAATTTGCAGCTGCGCAATAGCGGATGCTTCTACGCCCAGGGCGCGCGCTATTTCTTTGCGCTGCAGGGCAATTTTTCCAGGCAGGGCAGCATCAAGCGAAAGCGGAATTCCCGAAACGTCGATCATTGCTGGCCTCCCGCCAAATTAACTGCGGCGTGGCTGCCAGCCAGCATGCCACACGCCCAGGCCCAGTGCAGGTTGTAGCCACCGCAAGGGCCATCAACATCAAGGGCCTCGCCCAAAACATACAGGCCAGGGGCTGTTTTTGCTTCCAGCGTTTGAGGGTTAACTGCGCCCGTGGGCACGCCGCCGCGATGCACCTGGCATTGGCGCTCATCGGCGATGCCCTGCACAGTGAAGGTAAGATTCTTCAAGGCGTGGGCCAGCGCTGCCATGCTTGCATCTGTTGCAAGCTGAGCCGGCTGGGCACCCGCACAAGCGCAAACTGCTTCGGCAAGCTGCGGCAGCAAAAAGCCCCTAAACAGCTGTTTGTTGGTAGGCTGGTTAAGCCTGCTGGCGCGTTTTTGCAAGAGTGCAGCAACCTGCGCTTCGCTTTCGCGCCACAGCAAATCGAGCACCAGCTGGCTACCAGGCTGGGCCACGCGCGAAGCATTGAACACCACAATGCCCGAAAGGCCGTATTCGCGGAACAGCACTTCGCCTTCTTCGGCGAAGCCATTGCCCAAAATGCGAACAAGCGCACGGGTGCGCACGCCATCCAGCTGGGCTGCGTTGACGCCTTGGGGGAATTCCGTGGCCAACGGACCCAGCACGGGGGCCCAGGGCTCAATTTTGGGAAGACCGAGGCCTTCCAGCAAGCTGGGATTGAAGGCACCACCGGGCGCCACGGCAACCTGCCCAGCCTGAATGGTTGCCTGCTTGGGCTGTTGAGCGGGTGCCTGGCCGCCCTTGGGCAACGGCACTTCGGAAAGCGCCAGGCTAAAACCCGTGCCAGCTTGAGCCTGGTCGGCGCCAGCGCCAGCCTGCGTCTGATTCGCCCAAGCCTGGGCGCGGACCGTGTCAGCCTGGCCGTCATCCACCTGCGAAATTGATTCAACCTGAACGCAAATGCGCAGGTCGACGTTATATTCTTCAAGCGCTGCGGTTAAGACCTCCAGCACCGATTCTGCTTTGTTGGAAACAGGGTACAAAAGCCCGCCTGTGCCTTCGGCTTCTTCCCAAACAAGACCCAGCTGCTCCAACCATTCAACCACCGGCAGAACGTAGGGGTTTTCGGGCATGGCAAGCCCGCCTGCCTGCGCCCCGCTGCGCAAGCCAACATTGAAGCCTGCCTGCTGGGCCAAATGCTGCAGCGATTCCGCTACAAAATCGGAGTTTTGGAATTCTTCGATGTTCAAACGAGCGTTGGAAAAATTGCAGCGCCCATTGCCGCTGCGCAAGATGGAAGCACCTATGCGACGCCCCTTTTCCAGCACGATAATGCGTGGCTGCGGCAAGCCAGAGCGCTCGGCCTGCTGCGCGCAAGCCAGAGCGCAGGCCAGCCCCGATGCTCCCCCACCAACAACCGCCAGGTCGTAGTATGGCTGGAACTCAAACGGCTTTAGAGCCTGCGCTGCCCTTTTGGCGCGGGTGCCTTGTTTCTTCTTGCCCATGCGCGCTATGCCTTGCCCTCGGGTTTGCTGCCGCGCTGGTCTTCGCCACCATTTTGGCCTTCGCCAGGCACAGCAGAGCCACCTTCGCCACGCACAGCGGCATTTTGGCCCGCGGCCTCGCCTTCGGCGGCCACACCTTCGCCCGCAGTCGCACCTTCAACAGCCGCTTCGGCTTCGGCCTCTGCCAACTGCGGCCCAACCTGCGGCAGCTTCTTCTTAAACGCATACACCAACAGCGCGATGCCAGCCAGCACCAACGGCACCGAAAGCACCTGGCCCATGGTAAGCCAGCCGCCCCACAGATAGCCGATCTGCGCATCGGGCTGACGCACGAATTCAATAAGGAAGCGGAACACGCCATAGCCCACCATAAACGTGCCAAAGAACGTGCCGCGCGGCAGCGGCGGGCGCTTGCGCGACATCAGATACAGCACCACAAACAGCACCAAGCCCTCAAGCAATGCCTCGTAGAGCTGGCTTGGGTGCCTTGGCTCCATGCCGGCACTGCCGCCAAACACCACGCCCCACGGCAAGCTGGTAGGAGCGCCCCACAGCTCGCCGTTGACAAAGTTGGCGCAACGGCCAAAGAACAGCCCCAGCGGAACACCGATAATAGCCAAATCGACCAAGGTAAGATACGGCATCTTCACAATGCGCGCGACAACCACGCCTGCAACAAGCGCACCAATAAAGCCGCCATGGAAGCTCATGCCGCCATTGCTGAACTGCAGGATTTTTATGGGGTCGGCCGCGTACATTTCCCAGTTATAGAAGAACACGTACCCCAAGCGACCGCCAACGATAACGCCCACCATGGCGCAAATAAGCACGATGCACAGCGTGTCGAAATCGAAGCGGATTTTCCAACGCTTGCCCACCAAATACATTACGAAGATGGCGCACAAAAAGCCCGCCACGTAAGCCAGCCCGTACCAGCGTGCCGTAAATGGGCCCACGGTAAAGGCAACAGGGTCAAGTGCCTGGTAGATTTCGTTGAGCATGCGCTCCCTTTCGCTTAGTTTTGCGCTTACGACAATATAACAAGTTGGCCGCACCAAACGGCACGGCCAACTGAAGTACAAGTTAGGGGCACTGCTTACCCGCAAGCCAGCTTGGCGCTACTCGCCCACATTGGTTGAAGGCGCCTTGCTTAAAAAGAACTCGCAGAAGCGGCACTGGTCTTTCACACTCTGCTCAAAATCGATATCGCACCTAAACAGCAAGTCGAGGTTCGACGTTACCTTGTGGGTAGGACGATCGCAGTAAGCAAAGTGGCAATCGGCCGGGCAGGGCTCGCCAGGGGTGTTATGCGGGCAACGAGACTGCATTTCGTCGTCGCAACCGCGCTGTTCCCAACAATGCATTCCCAAACACTTCCTTTACGCAGGTACTACGCGGGTAACGCCAGGGCAGCGATCCTTCAAAACGCGCTCAACGCCATGAGCCAGCGTCATCTGCGACATGGGGCAACCCTTGCAAGCGCCCTGAAGCTCTACGGTTACTACGCCCTCTTCGTCTACGTCTACCAGCTGAACGTCGCCACCGTCGGCCTGAAGGGAGGGGCGAATGAGCTCGAGCACTGCTGCTACATCGGACTTTTCAACCATTTTGGTCTCCTTTTTTGTTTGCGGGCGTGCGCGCGGCGCGTGCCCTCTGCTTTATTCCTGGGTCATTCTATCACGCACGAACTGCCCAATTCTTTCGAAATCGGTTACGAGCGTTTGCTTGAGCTGTGGGTTGTGAAGCGCAGCCGCCGGATGATACACCGGCACCACCAAAAAGCGCCCGGTTTGGCGCACCACACCGCGCAGGTGCGTAATGCCTGCATCGGTTTTGAGGATGAACTGCGTGGCGAAGTTGCCCATGGTAATAAGCAGCCACGGGTTTACGGTTTGCACCTGCGTGCGAAGCCATGGGGCACACGCTTGAATTTCGGCGGCAGTTGGGTTGCGGTTGCCGGGCGTGCGGCACTTCAGCACGTTGGCAACATACACCTCTTCGCGCTTCAGCTGAGCCGCTTGCAAAAGCTCATCCAGCATGGCGCCGGTAGGGCCAACAAACGGGCGGCCCTGTACATCGTCGTAGCGGCCGGGGCCTTCGCCGATAAGCATAATGCCCGCGCTGGGGTTGCCTTCGCCAAACACCACATTGTGGCGGCCTTCGCAAAGCTCACACGCTTGGCAAGCTGCCACCTGGCCTTCCAGCTGATTCAGCGGAACCGCTTCAACTTTCACGGGCGAGCCTACTTGTAGAAGCGCGGCATGCGGTGCGAAAAGCCGATGGTTACCTCGTGCTCGATGGTGGAAGCGGCGCGGGCCATGGTGGAAATGGAGCAATCAACCGTGGGGTGGACGCCGGCAATAAGTACTTCGTCGCCAATGTGCGGGTCCATCATAGGGGCAGAAACACGGCTGCGCAGGTCTACCTCAAACATGCACTGGTCCATGCAGATGTTGCCCACCTGACGCACGGCGCGGTCTTTGTAGGCGAAGTCGATCTTGCCAGAGCACAGACGAATAAGGCCATCGGCATAACCCAACGGCACGGTGCAGATTTTCACACTGCCGGCGCTACGGTAATTCATGCCGTAGCTTACGCCTTCGCCCATGGGCAGGCTTATTACGTTGGTAATGCGCGCATGCACGCTCATGGCCGGGCGCAGGTCAACCAGCTTGTGCGTGTCGGGCGCGGCCTGGTAGCCATACATAGAAATGCCCAAGCGCACCATGTCGAAGTGCGTTTTAGGGAAGCGATACGTTGCCGCGGAATTGTCGCAATGCACAATGCCCGGGTTGTAACCAGCGGCTTCGATAGCGCGCATGGCTTCAACAAAGCGCTTGATCTGGATTTGGAAGTCGAGCGTTTCCATCGAATCGGCGGTGGCGAAGTGCGTAAAGCAGCCCTGCAGCTTGAGCGCACGATGGAAGCTGATCTGGTTCAAAAATTCCACCACATGGTCGTAGCGCACGCCAATGCGGTTCATGCCCGAATTAATGGCCAGGTGGTAAGGCGCTTCCATGCCGTGGGCATCGGCGCACTCGGCATAGGCAATGGCGAATTCGGGCGTGTAGATAGAAGGCATGATGTTGTAGAACAGCAGCATTGGCGCAGCTTCGGCCGGGGGCTCGCCCAGCATCATAATGGGCTCGCTGATGCCGGCCTGGCGCAGTTCGATGCCTTCGTTTAGCGTGGCAACGCCCAGGTAGCTTGCGCCGGCAGAAAGGGCAGCTTTGGCAACCTCGTAGGCGCCGTGGCCATAGGCGTCGGCCTTAACAACGGCCAGCAAGCGGCAGCCGTTTTCCAGCTGCTTTTTGGTTTGCATGACGTTGTACTGGATGGCGCTTCGATCCACTTCGATCCACGACCAGCGGCGGTCGTGCTCATCGATGCCGGCCACCTCTTCTTCGGTAAGGCCGGTTTTGGAATTTTCCTGCTCGGCAATAGAGCGGGAGTACTGGTAATTGGTGGACTTGTTGGCAAAGCCAGTGAAGCCATTAGGTAGGTCTTGCACGAAGCGCCTTCTTTCGTAATTTGGGTTGCAAAGAGTATAGCGCGAAGGTGCAGCGGGCGCGCCGCCCACGCCAAAACCCATCGAAGACTGGCGCAGTAGGCGCTCTTCTTTGCCCGGGAAGGCACCGCAGCAGCGTTATGCCCGCCTTCGCGCAAAACGGTTGCTTTTTGGGCAGATGCCGCAATGACGCTGCCCGCCTTCGCGCAAAGCAGGGCTTATAGAGCGGTTTATAGGGCAAAGTGGCGCTCCCCTTCCCATACGCAAAACGACCCGCAAGCATTTGTGCCTGCAGGTCGTTCTTGTAAGTAGCAGCGCTACGGCCAGCGCCTTCTTTGATCGCTTTGTTTAGCGCTCGATGTTGTAGAAGGCCTTCATGCCAGCGTACTGGCTGGAATCGCCCAGCTCTTCCTCGATGCGAAGAAGCTGGTTGTACTTGGCAACGCGGTCGGAACGGCAAGGTGCGCCCGTCTTGATTTGGCCTGCGTTGGTGGCAACAGCCAAGTCGGCGATGGTGGTGTCTTCGGTTTCACCAGAACGGTGGCTCATGATGCAAGCGTAGCCTGCCTGCTTGGCCATCTGAACAGCCTCCAGAGCCTCGGTAAGGGAGCCGATCTGGTTAACCTTAACCAGAATGGCGTTGGCGCAACCAAGCTCGATGCCCTTGGCAAGACGCTTGGGGTTGGTTACAAACAGGTCGTCGCCAACCAGCTGAACCTTGTTGCCAATGCGATCGGTAAGGGCCTTCCAGCCGTCCCAGTCTTCTTCGGCCATGCCGTCTTCGATGGAGATGATGGGGTACTTTTCAACCAAAGCAGCCCAGTAGTCAACCATTTCGGCGCTGGTGAGCTCGCGGCCCTCGCCTGCCAAAACGTACTTGCCGGTTTCGGCGTTGTAGAATTCGGTGGAAGCCGGGTCCATAGCAAACATGATGTCGACGCCAGGCTTGTAACCAGCCTTTTCGCAAGCCTCAACAATGTACTTCAGAGGCTCTTCGTTGGTGGTGAAGTTGGGAGCAAAGCCGCCTTCGTCGCCAACGCCGCCGCCCAGGCCAGCCTCGTGCAGAACCTTCTTCAGGGTATGGTAGATCTCTGCGCACCAACGCAGCGCCTCGGCAAACGAATCGGCGCCGACGGGCATGATCATGAACTCCTGGAAGTCAACGTTGTTATCGGCGTGCTCGCCGCCGTTCAAGATGTTCATCATAGGGGTGGGCAGCATGTTTGCGTTTACGCCGCCAACATACTTGTAAAGGGGAAGTTCGGCCGATTCGGCTGCTGCCTTGGCAACGGCCAGCGATGCGCCCAAGATGGCGTTTGCGCCGAAGTTGCCCTTGTTTTCGGTGCCGTCGAGCTCGAGCATAACGGCGTCGATGCCGCGCTGATCTTCAGCTTCCATGCCAATAAGAGCGTCGGCGATTTCTTCGTTAACGTGGGAAACAGCCTTCAGCGTGCCCTTGCCCAGGTAGCGCTCGGAGTCGCCGTCGCGCAGCTCAACTGCCTCAAATGCGCCGGTAGATGCGCCGGAAGGAACAGCAGCACGACCAGCTGCAAAATCGTCGAGAACAACCTCGACCTCTACCGTGGGGTTGCCGCGGGAGTCAAGGATCTCACGACCGAACACATCGATGATGGTAGCCATCTAATTTCCTCCTTGGAAAGTTTTGTAACAAACACTTGAATGATACCATTCGACGCCCTGCGCACCTGCGCCCCGGCGGCAAGCGAGCCGCTCACCGCTACAGAAGGCACGCTACCGCCAGCAAAGCGGCCGCGCAAAGCAAAAACGTCACAACCTGGCCTGCGCCCATGGGGGCAGCGGCAAGGCTGGATCGCGAGCCCTTGCCGTAGCAGCGAGCATCCATGCTCTGACCCAACACGTCAGCGCGGCGGAACAGCCTCACCACCAAAGGGATAAACACCGTGCGCCATTGGAAGATGCGCTGCCAGGGGCCGCCTTCGCCGAACTTTGCGCCACGGGCCGCTTGAGCATTGCGCACGCGCACCAGCTCTTCGGCAGTAAGGGGGATAAAGCGCACAGCGATGGAAAGCATGGTTGCGGCATCGTCTACCGGCACGCGAAGGGCGCGCAGAGGCTTAAGCAAGCTGGCAAAAGCGCTGGTTAGACCTTCGGCGGGAGTGGTGAAGGTAACCACAAAGCTGGCAAACAGAATTAGCAGAATGCGCACGGCGTAGAACAGGGCGAACATGCAGCCTTCGGGCACAAAGCCAAACTGCCCTACCAGCGCAACTGGCGGCCAGCCAGTAGCAAACCCAGCCGAAACTCCGCCCAGGCCCGAAGGCGCAATATTGGTGATGTCGAGTGCGAATGAATTGCACAGCCAAATAAAAGCCAGAACCACCAAAAGCGGCACCGAAAGCGCGCAGAAACGTGCGAGGGGAAGGCGCGCTATGGCCATTGCAGCGAGCACGGCCAAGGCGTAGAGCCCCAGGCCCTTCCAGGTGGAAACGAAGAAAACGCCGACGGAAAACATCAGCAGCAGAACAAGCTTCACCCGCGCGTCGGCGCGGTGCACCAGGCTTGTACCTGGGATGTATATGCGAAGCGAAGCCATCATGCACAAAAGTATAGGGCCGTGCGGGCCGCGTGCTGCATAAATCCCAGCCAAAACCAGGCAGCGCTGCAGGCGCGGGGCGGCGCGATGCGCGCTGCGGCGGGGCGGCGGCACAGGGTGCGGGGCGCAGCGCGCAGACGTTTCGGCCTTTTGGTGGATTTCAGCAGCGCCCTAATGGGCCTTCCCCAAGCTCAAAACCAAGAAACGGCCCCTCAATGGCAAAAAATGCATCTTGTGAATTAATTTTTGTTAAGTTACGCAACAGAATTAATGATATTGTTTCTTAATTTAGCGCTAAGAGCATTTTGCGAGAGGTATTTCTCTACATTTATATATCTTTTGGGGTAAAACGCTGCACCCATGACGCATTTTTTGCCAAACGACCCCCGTTTCGTGGTTTTGAGCGTCTTTGGCTGGCCAATAGTTGCGCCAGGAGGGCAGCTTGGCGGCGCAGTGGCGGTCTGGCGGGGGGCTCATTGCAGCCGCACGGCGCGGCGCGGGCTACATTTTTCCGCGGCGGGCGTAGATGGCTTCGTCCAGCCAGAGCTTTACTTCGCCTTCCTGGCGAGTGGCGTTCATATCGATTACGCGCTGGTTGGAAGAGCCTCTAAAGCGCAGGGTTATGTCGTGTAGCTCTTCCACAAATGGGCCATCCACAAGCACATCTATTAGGCTGAGCAGCTCATCGGTGTGCTGAGTGTGGCGCGGCGATGCCGGGTCTATAAGCTCCTCGTACACATCGCCCGTATAGCACCAGATGGACTTTTCGGGATGCTGCGCTTTGGCCTTGCGCGCAAGCTGCAGCAACCCTTCTTGGTTTTGGGGCTCCATAGGCTCGCCGCCCAGGAAGGTTAGGCCGTCCACGAAGAGGTCATCCAGGCTGGCCAGCACCTTGGCCTCCACTTCGGGCGAAAACTCTTCGCCATAGCTGAAGCTCCAAGTTTCGGGCTGAAAGCAGTTTTTGCAATGGTGCGAGCAGCCAGAAACAAACAGGGTGGTGCGCACCCCTTCCCCATTGGCGATGTCGCAATATTTGATGCTCGCAAAGTTCATTGCGGTTCTCCTTCAAAACAAATGCCAACCCCAGCGCCCAACACCAAGGGCCAAGCTACAGGACAGTCCAGCACCCCGGGCCAAACCACGGGGGCGCTCCGGCGCCACGGCCAAGCTATGGGACCAGCCAAGTCGCAGCCAGCGAACCAAGCTGCCAGCATTAGACCCGCGCCAGTCCCCCAGGCCAAGCCACGGGGGGGCGGTCCGGCGCCCACGGCCAAGCCACAAAGCCTGCCGAACCGAGGGGCCAACCAAGCCACAGAGACAGCCAAACCGCCGCGCCGCATGGCGCACAGCCCCAAAAGAAAACAGGCTACCGGGAACCTCCCAGTAGCCTGCCACGTTGCTTACAGATGCAGCACGCGATCTTTGATTTCTTCGGTGCGGCCCTGGTTCCAGAACTGGGTTCCAATGTAGCCGCAAGTACGACGCGCTACATTGAGCTTTTCTTGGTCGCGATTGCCGCAGTGCGGGCACTCCCAAACCAATTTGCCGTCGTCTTCTACAACCTGAATCTCACCGTCAAAACCGCACTCCTGGCAGTAGTCGCTCTTGGTATTGAGCTCGGCGTACATGATGTGGTCGTAAATGAACTGCATCACGCGCACAACAGCCTTCAGGTTGTCCTGCATGTCGGGCACCTCTACATAGCTGATGGCGCCACCGGGCGAAAGCTGCTGGAACTGACTTTCGAAGCGCAGCTTTTCGAACGCATCAATCTCTTCGGTTACATGCACGTGATAGCTGTTTGTGATGTAGCCCTTGTCGGTAACGCCCGGGATAACGCCGAAGCGACGCTGCAGGGCCTTGGCGAACTTATACGTGGTGGATTCCAGCGGCGTGCCGTACAGGCTGAAGTCGATGTCGGTTTCGGCCTTCCATTCGCTGCACTTGTCGTTCATCTTCTGCATAACAGCCATGGCAAACGGGGTGGCAGCCTCATCGGTGTGGCTGCGGCCCGTCATGTACTTAACGCACTCGTACAGGCCGGCGTAACCCAGGCTGATGGTGGAATAACCGCCATATAACAGCTTGTCGATGGGCTCACCCTTCTTCAAACGGGCCAGAGCGCCGTACTGCCACAAGATGGGGGCAGCATCAGAAAGCGTGCCCTTCAGGCGGTCGTGGCGGCACATAAGGGCCTTCTTGCACAGCTCAAGGCGCTCTTCAAAGATGGCCCAAAACTTGTCCATGTCGCGATACGAAGAGCAGGCAACATCCACCAGGTTGATGGTTACCACGCCCTGGTTGAAGCGGCCGTAGTACTTGGGCTTGCCAGGCTCGTAGTTGCCGGCGTTGGCTACATTGTTGTAGCCATTGCCCGAACGGTCGGGCGTAAGGAAGCTGCGGCAACCCATGCAGGTGTAGCAGTCGCCGTTGCCCTCGGTTTCGCCCTTCGAAAGCTTAAGCTCAAACATCTTCTTTTCAGAGATGTAGTCGGGCACCATGCGCTTGGCAGTGCACTTTGCAGCCAGCTGGGTAAGGTAGAAGAACGGCGCATCTTCGGTGATGTTGTCTTCTTCAAGCACGTAGATGAGCTTGGGGAAGGCCGGCGTGATCCATACGCCCTCTTCGTTCTTAACGCCTTCATAGCGCTGGCGCAGCACCTCTTCGATGATGATTGCCAGGTCGTGCTTTTCCTGCTCGGAGCGGGCTTCGTTTAAGTACATGAACACCGTTACGAAGGGCGCCTGGCCGTTGGTGGTCATAAGGGTAACCACCTGGTACTGGATGGTTTGCACGCCACGGCGAACCTCGTCGCGCAGGCGGGTTTCCACGATGCGGGTAAGCTGCTCGGCGGTGGGCTCAACGCCAACTTCGTTAAGCTCGGCAATAACGTCGTGGCGAATCTTCTTGCGGCTCACCTCTACGAAGGGCGCCAAATGCGTAAGCGAAATGGACTGACCGCCGTACTGGCTGGATGCTACCTGGGCAATGATCTGCGTGGCAATGTTGCAAGCAGTGCTGAAGCTATGGGGCTTTTCGATAAGCGTGCCAGAAATTACCGTGCCGTTCTGCAGCATGTCTTCCAGGTTGACCAAGTCGCAGTTGTGCATGTGCTGCGCGAAGTAGTCGGAGTCGTGGAAGTGGATGATGCCCTCTTCGTGGGCGCGAACCACATCTTCGGGCAGCAGGATGCGGGTAGCCAAGTCTTTCGAAACCTCGCCAGCCATGTAGTCGCGCTGCACAGAATTAACGGTAGGGTTCTTGTTGGAGTTTTCCTGCTTGACCTCTTCGTTGTTGCACTCGATAAGGGCCAAGATTTTATCGTCGGTGGTGTTGGAATGACGCTTCAGGTTCTGCACGTAGCGATAAATGATGTAGCGGCGTGCAACCTCGAACTTGTGAAGGGCCATGATTTCGTCTTCAACCATGTCCTGCACTTCTTCAACCGAAGCGGTATGGCCAATAGCCTCGCAGGCGTCGGCCACATTATGGGCAGCATAATCGATCTGACGAGCGGTAAGGCGCTCTTCTTCGGGCGATTCATCGCTGGCAGCCTTGATGGCGGCAGCGATTTTTTGCAGGTCGAAAATAGCTTCCGATCCGTCACGCTTGATGATCTTCATGTGCTCTCCAATCTATTCATTAAATCAGCCCGAAGGCTGCGAGTTTACCCATGCAGGCATGCCGCAGTTGCGGCTGCTCAAAACGGATAGCCCTTGGCGCCATGCGAACAAGCACATCGCCCTGTGCGGGAGCGCTGCCGTGCCGCTGCGCAGAAGCCGGGCGGCATGCAAGCAGCTGCGCACGAGCAAGCCAGGGTCCGACGCGTTGCCGGGCATCGCGCTGAGGCGCACAGGTTCCAACGCGTTGCCAGGCATCGCGCTGGGGCGCGCCCAGACACATGGGCCGACACTCACGTGCAACCAAAGCCAGGGCCGGCATGAAAGCCAGCTGTGCGCAACTGTGCCAGGACGGCGGCAGAATGCCTAATGGCAACGCTGCCCTTTCGTTTGAGCGATGGCTATATTACGCCCAAGATTTTTTGAAAAAACCCCTTGATTTTAAAAAACGGTTGGTTTTTTCGGTGGCATATATACACCATATATTGTATTCGTGAATAATTTCGAACACATTATGTGGATTAAATGGTGAAATGGCTCAACCGCGTTTTGACGGCCAAATCGAACCTTTTGGGGAACCATATACAAAGCTCTACACCTGTCCACGATTCCAATGCCCTTTGAAAAAGCCAAGGGCCAATTGCCGTAGTGGCAAAGTGCTCGAAAGAATGGCAGCAGGGGCCCATCGAATTATTCGATCCACCAAATCCAGCCAAGCGGTATCTTGCCGGGGCGGCCCCTCCATCACGCCCAGCGAGCCCGCCCACCAACCGACACGCGCCACCAACTCCACCAACCAGCAAGCCCGCCCACTAATCACCAGGCAACAAAAAAGCCCGACCGCACTTCATGCGATCGGGCTTTGAAAGCTTTGAGCTTCAGAGCGTTGGGCTATTCAGCCTTCTTCTCTTCCTCTGCAGCCTCTTCGGTTGCTTCCTCAGCAGCCTCAGGTGCTTCCTCGGCGGCGGCTTCCTCTACGGGAGCCTCCTCGGCAGCTTCTTCTGCTACAGGCTCTTCAGCAGGCTTTTCTTCCTTCTTGGGAGCTTCCTTCTTAGCAGCAGGCTTTTCTGCCTTTTCCTTAGGCTGAACCGGCTCGGTGCACAGCTCCATGATTACCATGGAAGCGTTGTCGCCCTTGCGGTTGCCAAGCTTCATGATGCGAGTGTAGCCACCCTGACGGTCAGCGAACTGGCCCTGAGCAACCTTCTCGAATACCTCGCGTACGAGCTCTGCGTCGCCAAGAGCGGCGATTGCCAGGCGGCGAGAATGCAGGTCGCCCTTCTTTGCCCAGGTGATGATCTTATCCACGTCGGGACGGATCTCCTTGGCGCGTGCCTCGACCGTCTTGATGCGGTCGTTGGTGAACAGAGCAGCAACCAGGCTCTTCTTCATTGCCTTGGTGTGGCTGAAGTCGGTGCCAAGCTTGCGGCCCTTGTAGTTGTGCCTCATCTTAAATCTCCTATTGCTTCAAATTGAGGTCCATGGAAATGAGTTTGTCCTTCACTTCCTCGATGGACTTCGCACCAAAGTTCCTAATGTTGAGCAGGTCGTTCTCGGAGTACTCAACCAACTGGCGTACGGAGTGGATGCCGGCGCGCTTCAGGCAGTTGTAAGAACGGACGGAAAGGTCCAAGTCCTCAATCTGCTTGTCGAGCTCAGCGTTGGTCTCCTGATTTTCGGGAGCGAAGATAGAAACTACTTCGCCTTCCTCGTCTTCCTCAACCTCGTCGAGCATAAGGAATGCGCCCATGTACTGGTTAATGATGTTTGCAGCACGGCACACAGCCTCGGTGGGGTTGATGGAGCCATCGGTTTCAACTTCAAGAACGAGCTTATCGTAGTCGGTACGCTGACCAACACGAGTGTCGGTAACACCCATGGTGCAGCGGCGAACCGGCGAGAACAGCGAGTCTACGTGGATGATGCCGATAGGATCTTCCGTGCGCTTGTTGCGCTCGGCAGAAACATATCCGCGACCAACACCGATGCGGACGGTCATTTCAAGAGTGCCGCCATCAGCAACGGTTGCAATTACATGCTCGGGGTTGATAAGGGTGAATTCCGTGGGAACTTCCAAATCAGCGCCGGTAACGGTGCAGGGACCCTCTGCATGAACATGCGCAGTAGCCTCGGTGATGTCAGAGTTAAGTGCGCTGAAAACCAGGCCCTTAACGTTCAAGACAATATCGGTGATGTCCTCGATTACACCCTCTGCGGTGGTGAACTCATGCTGAACGCCTTCGATCTGAATGGCGGTCGCCTTCGCTCCGTCCAAAGACGAGAGCAGAACACGACGCATGCAGTTGCCCAGAGTGTAACCGTAGCCACGCTCCAGCGGCTCTACGATGTAGCGGGCAACGGTGTCGTTGACCTCTTCGATCGTTACTGTCGGCCTCATGAACTCTGTCATATTGAATAAGCCTCCTTAATAAACCGCAGTGCGTTTGTTACTTCGAGTAAAGTTCGACGATAAGCTGCTCGTTGATGTCGAGATCGATCTGATCGCGCTCGGGGAGAGCAAGAACGCTGCCCTGGAGCTTTTCGATGTCAACCTCGAGCCAAGCGGGAACCTGGACGCCTTCGTTGGAAACGAGAGCGCTCTTGATAACCAGGAGTTCCTTTGCCTTAGGGGTTACTGCAACAAGGTCGCCGGGGCGTACGCGGAAAGACGGGATGTCTACGCGACGACCGTTTACCTGGATGTGACCGTGGGTAACGATCTGGCGGGCTTCCTTGCGGGTCTTAGCGAAGCCAAGACGGAAAACTACATTGTCGAGACGAGACTCGAGGATGCGCATAAGGTTTTCACCGGTTACGCCAGGCATAGACTTAGCGCGCTTGAAGTAACCGAGGAACTGCTTTTCCAGAACGCCATAGATGAACTTGGCCTTCTGCTTTTCGCGCAGCTGCATGCCGTATTCGGATTCCTTGCGACGACGCTTGGGCTGACGGATGGATTCCTTCTTGCTGCTGTAACCCAGAACAGAAGGATCCAGACCGAGCTGGCGACAACGCTTGAGAACCGGAGTCCTGTTAATTGCCATAGTGATTCGATCCTTTCAGTTAGACGCGACGACGCTTGCGCTGACGGCAACCGTTGTGCGGGATAGGGGTGCAATCCTGGATGCTGGCTACTTCGAGGCCTGCTGCCTGAAGGGAGCGGATAGCGGTCTCGCGACCGGAACCGGGGCCCTTCACGTAAACAGCTACCTTCTTGAGGCCATGCTCCATAGCGGTTTTTGCTGCTGCCTCAGCTGCCATCTGAGCTGCAAACGGCGTGGACTTACGAGAGCCCTTGAAGCCGACGGTACCAGCGGACTGCCAGGAGATTACATTGCCCTGAGGATCCGTGATGGAAACGATCGTGTTATTGAAAGTGGATTTGATGTGAGCAGCGCCAACAGCGATGTTCTTGCGGTCAGAACGCTTGATGCGCGTACGTACGTTTTTCTTTGCCACGAGTTACACCCCTATTTCTTCTTGCCGCCGATTTGACGCTTCGGGCCCTTGCGGGTACGAGCGTTCGTGTGAGTGCGCTGACCGCGAACGGGCAAACCGCGACGGTGACGCAGGCCACGATAGCAGCCGATCTCCATGAGGCGCTTAATGTTCTGAGAAACCTCGCGATGCAGGTCGCCCTCAGTGGTGAGGTTAGCCTGGATGTAGTCGCGAAGCTTGGAAAGCTCATCTTCAGTAAGATCGTTTACGCGGGTGTCCGGGTTAACGCCGGTTTCTGCGAGGATCTTCTTAGAGGTGGTAAGGCCAATGCCGTAAATGTAGGTCAAGCCGACTTCAATGCGCTTGTCGCGAGGAAGGTCGACACCAACGAGACGTGCCATGAATAATTCCCTTTCTCTTTAACCTTGACGCTGCTTATGACGAGGGTTTTCGCAGATTACGAGTACCTTGCCATGACGTCGAATGATCTTGCACTTATCGCACATTTTCTTGACCGAAGGACGTACCTTCATTTCAATTTCCTTTCGGTAATGTGTTCTTCTTTTATCTACCACGCCCAGCCGCAGGCGATAGTTGGTTTAGTGAAGTTGCGTTACTACTTATAGCGGTAGGTGATACGACCACGGTCGAGGTCGTATACAGAAAGCTCTACCTGGACTTTGTCGCCAGGGAGGATCTTGATGTAGTGCATGCGCATCTTGCCGGAAATGTGTGCCAGAATTTCGTGGCCGTTTTCAAGCTCAACCTTAAACATTGCGTTAGGAAGGGCTTCTACAACAGTTCCTTCAAGCTCAATTGCATCTTGCTTAGCCAAGACAACTCCTTAAATAAAGACAGGTAGGTAGTCAAACGCAAATGGAAAGTCTACCAACCCCCAAGGCTTTTTGCAACAAACAATCACAAGGCATACATAACAGTAGAAATGCTGTGGTTCGCCTTTGGGCTGCGTGCCGAGTGCAGCCGGGGCGCGGGCGGACGGTGTGGTGCGCGGGGCGCGGGCGAGGCGCGGGCGGCGTGCGGCGCGCGGGATGCGGCCGGGACGCGGGCGGCGTGCGGGATGCGGCCGAAGCGCGGGCGGCGTGCGGGATGCCAGGTGCGGTCAAAGCACATGCAGCGTGCGGGATGCCGAGTGCGGCCGAAGCGCGGGCGGCGTACCGAGTGGAGTTGAAGCACAGGCGGCGTGCGGGTGCAGGATGTTGTTAGATGGCGAGATTTTGAGCAGGTGCGTTCTCGAAGCCGCTTCGACAGAATTTGGGGCTGTTTTTTGGCAACAAAAAAGCCACCGCGCAAAACTTGGCGGTGGCTTGGCGTTTCGATGGTGCGCCGTGAGGGAATCGAACCCGCGGCCTTGGGATTAAAAGTCCCCTGCTCTACCAGCTGAGCTAACGGCGCACTTGAAAAGCAGTTGATAATTCTAAAGTAAGGCGCGCACTCGGTCAACGCGCACCAAACAAAAACGACCGACGCACACGCGCCGGCCGTTTTGATTAGCAACTTTGGCTAAAGCCTGCAGCCTAGGGCAAACCTACTTTACCTTCAGGAAAGCGTGGATTGCAGCTGCCAGAGCGCCGCCTACCAGCGGAGCCACGATGAACAGCCATACCTGGCCAAGAGCAACAGCGTCGCCGTTGATGAACATCATGAGCGCAGGGCCGAAGGAACGAGCAGGGTTTACGGAAGTGCCGGTGAGGGCAATGCCGAACAGGTGCACGAACACCAGAGCCAGGCCGATGATGATGCCAGCGAAGGGAGCGGAGCTTTCGTTAGCGGTAGAGCCCAGAACTGCAAGTACGAAGAAGCAGGTGAGGATGATTTCTACCAGGAAGGCGCCAGCCATGGAAAGGTTAACGCTGCTTGCAGCCTCGTAGCCGTTGCAGCCAAGGCCGGTTTCGGCAACGCTCAGGCCGGAGCAGGAAATGATGAGCATGAGCACAGCTGCAGCAACAATGCCGCCGATGAACTGGCCTACCCAGTAACCGATAAGGTCTTTAGCGGAAAGGCGCTTGTCAAGGAACAGGCCCAGCGAAACAGCGGGGTTGATGTGGCAACCAGATACGTGGCCGATGGCGAATGCCATGCACACGATGGAAAGGCCGAATGCCAGGGCGATGCCCACGGTGCCAACGGTTGCGCCGGCGATAGCAGCGGTGCCGCAGCCGAACAGGGTAAGAACGAAGGTGCCGATGGCTTCTGCCACGTACTTCTGGATAGCAGTTGCTTCCATGATTCTCCTATCTATATAGGTAACTACTTACAAGCGCGTATGCGCCCAGATGCTTGTTCTGCTTGAAGCGCCCAGATGCGCAGGCAAGCAGGGTGGTTCGGGCAGAACAAGCAACGGAAATATTACCAGCCTGTGCGCGGGGCGCAAGGGGTTTGAGCACATCAATTGTAAATTGAACAGCCAGATGGCAGCTATTGCCCAAGCGGGCGAGGCTGCGGCAAAACGACTGCGCGGCAAAGCGGCGAACTCCACGTGGGGCGGAGCCGCGGCAAAGCAGTTAGTCCGATGCGCCCCAGGACAAAGAAACGAACTCGATGTTTGCGACCTTGCCTTCATTGATGGTTAAGCGTGCAACGCTAGCTTGGCTGCCACCACGGGGCTTGGTGGCGCTGCCCGGGTTTAAGTACAGCTTGCCAGCCACTTCGCTGTTGCGCGGAATATGGGTATGGCCGTGCACCACTACCTGCACGTCTTCGGCAGGCGTGCCGATGTCTTCGGGGCGGTGCGTCATAAAGAAGCGAACGCCGCCAATGCGCGGGGAGGCGGTAAAGGGAATGTCCATGCCGCGCAGGCTGGTATCGCAGTTGCCCAACACAGCAATGGTGGGAGCGATGGCTTCAAGCTCCATAAGAATGGTGGGGCGCTCAACGTCGCCCGCGCACAGAATAATGTCGCACGGGGCCAGCGCCTGTTCGGCGGCCTTGCTAAGGTGGCCGTGAATATCGGAGATAACGCCTACGAGCATGTTGTCCTTCCCTGTCAATTTATAGGCCGTGCAGCTACCTGCAGCTGTGCGGATTCCTTACCGCTGATTGCCGCGGCTGTGCAGCCTTACCTACCACCACTGGGTTACGGTGCCCGACTGGTTCAGCGAAACCGGCTCGCTTTTGGTTTCGGGTTCCATCTTGGTTAGCACACCGACAAAGTCTTTGATGCGCGCCAGGAATTCGCGTTCTTCGTATTGATCTTTGTTGGCGTATTCGCTGGCATCGCATGCAACACCGCGCGCGTCGATGCCAAAGGCGCGGGCATCGTACACGGCACGGTACAGGTGGTATTCCTGAGTAACAATTATGCAGCGCTGCACGCTAAAGACGTTTTTCAGGCGATACATGCTGTCGTAGGTGGAAAGGCCAGCATGATCGCAGAAGATGTCGGCCGCGGGTACGCCTTGAGCGCGCGAGTACTTGGCCATGGCCATGACCTCGTTGTAAGAAGATTCGGAATTATCGCCGCTCATAACGATTTTGGGGGCCACGCCCGCGTTGTAGAGAGCATTGGCCATGTCCAAGCGGTCTTTCAGCACGGCAGATGGGCTGCCATCCCAGTTGATGCCGGCACCCAGAACCACAATGCAGTCGGCCTGAAAAGAATTGGCAGCGGCGGTTGCCTGTTGCTGGGTTTCAAAAGCAGGACGCGTAGAGCCGCACACCCAGGCATTAATGCCCAGCGGCACGCCCACCACCACAACTACGACGGCAAAAATCAGGCCCAGCACTGCTCGCACTAGCCTGAAAAAGCATCCGTGATGTTTACGCCCAAAAACCATAGGGGCAAATCATAGCAAAGCAGCACGCTGCAAAGGCAAACCTCCACGTAGCCCCCGCGGTTTGTTCGATAGAGCTTACGCAGAAGCGCCGGCCTGCCGCGATCATGCGGCAAAGCCGGGGCAAAACAAAAAGCGCTCCCCGAAGGGAGCGCTTTTGGCGCGGTATGTGTTTTGGCTTGCTAGCAGCTAAGCCTTCAGCCGCTGCGGCTGCCGGCCACTAACAAGCACCGCCAGCCCCTGCAAGGCAACTACTTGTTGCGACGCAGGCGACGAGCGCTCGCGAATGCTACGCCGCCGGCAATTACGATGGCGCCGAATGCGAATGCCATCATGCCGCCCAGGTAGTCGCCGGTCTTAACGCCGTAGCGCTTTTCCTGAGCAGGAGCCTCGTCGGAGTCCTCTTCGTCCGCAGGCTGCTCGGGAGCAACGTACTTGTTGTCGAACAAAGCAGCGGTTTCTTCGGCATTGGGGTTGGAGTACTCAACGGTGGTCTCGATAACGCCCTTGCCGTTGTCCTTTGCGGTAACGGTAGCAATTACGTCAGATGCTGCGGTCCAGCCGTCGGTGTTGTGGCCGGTCTCGTGGATGACGTAGGTGAAGGTGCCCTCTTCGGTGAACTTGATGTTCTCGAAGGATGCGATCTTGCCCATCTCGGTTTCCACGGTGCCCAGCTTTTCGCCGGTGGCCTTGCCGTTCTCGTCGGCCTTGTACAGCTCGAAGGTGAACTTCTCGCCGGGCTTGGCCTCGGTGCCGCCGTTTACGGTCTTGTACACGCTGATGGTGGCATCGCCGGAGGTGGTGTAGATGTTGGTGAACTCAGCAGTGTTCGTGCCGCCTTCGTAGGAAACCTCGGCTACAACCTCGCGCTTGTCGTTGGTGGATACCTTGACGGTGGCCTTCACGTCGGAGTCGGCCTTCCAGCCGTTTTCGTTGTGACCAACCTCATGCACGGTGCACTCGAAGGTCTTGCCAACCTGCTCGGTGGTGAACTTCACGTTCGGGAAGGTCACGGTCTCGCCGGCCTTGGCGGAAACGGTGGACACAACCTTGCCGTCGGAGTCCTTCAGCTCGAAGTCGAAGGACTCGCCCGCAACAGCCTCGGTGCCGCCGTTGACGGTCTTAGAGACCTTGATGTCGGCAGTGCCGGTGGTGGAGTACTTGTTGTCGAACTTGGCGATGTATGCGCCGTTTTCGTCATAGCCGCGCTTCTCGTCGTTGTACTTGACGTTGGTGACGGTCAGCTGGCCGTCCTTGTCCTCGACGGTGAGCTCCACGGTGAAGTCGTCATCGTTGGTCCAGCCATTGCCAAGGCCGGAAGTCTCGTGCACCACGTAAGTGAAAGTGCCGGCCTCGGTGAGCTCGATGGCGTCGAAGTTGACCTTGGCATTGGCCTTGGTAGCCGTGATTTCGTTGCCGACCTTGTTCTCGTCGGCAACAGAACCCTTATACAGCTGGAAGGTGAAGCTCTCGCCTTCGGCAATCGGGCCACCGTTGACGGTCTTCTCGACGCCAATGGTGGCGGAGCCCTTCTTGGCAGCGTAGGTGTTGTCGAAGGCAGCGGCGCCCTCCTTGGTGGAGGAGTACTCGACCTTGGTGGTCAGCTTGCCCTTGCCGTCGTCCTTGGCGGTGACCTTGACGGTGACGTCGGAGGCTGCGGTCCAGCCCTTATCGTTGTGGCCGGTCTCGTGGATCACGTAGTTGTAGGTGCCCTCTTCGGTGAACTTGACGTTGTCGAAGGATGCGACCTTGCCCATCTCGGTTTCCACGGTGCCCAGCTTGTCGCCGGTGGCCTTGCCGTTCTCGTCGGCCTTGTACAGCTCGAAGGTGAACTTCT
>CAVFVF010000010.1:0-48115 GCA_963625925.1 Eggerthellaceae bacterium
CTTCGCGGCCTTTTCACGCGCAGCAAGCTGTTCGGGGCTGATGATGGTCATGGGGGCTTCTACCCCTTCGCCAAAGGCGTAGAACTTGCCTTTAAAGTCCAGGATATTGCCCACAACGTTTACGCCAAACAAGTCGTGTGCTTCGTTTTCGAAAACAAAGGCGGTAAGGAACAGCTCGGTTACCGATGGAACTTCGGTAACGCCTTTTTGGATTCCTGACACCTTGAAGTTGACCACCTCGGCACCCCTGATGAAGGTGTACACAAGAGTAATAGAATCGTCGCGCTCTAGAATTGGATGCAGCTGAGCCAGACGGTAACCATCTTGCTTAAACTGCTGGCTTGTTTCTACGAGCTTATCAAGCTCGAGCGGGCGGAAGTCTTGCTTGAAATTCATTTTTAGGCCCCCTTCTCCTGCTCTTTGAGCTTCTTAGATTTTTCTTCCAATACGGCAATGCCCTGCACTACCGCATCGATGATTGATTCAGGACGAACCGCGCAACCAGGTGCGTAAACATCTACAGGGATTGCCTGGTCAACACCACCGAGAACGTTATAGCAATCGCGGAAAATACCGCCGGTGCAAGCGCAAATGCCGCATGCAACAACAACCTTTGGCTCAACCATCTGGTCGTAAATTTCTTTTACAACGTCGATGTTGCGTTCGTTGATGCCACCCGTTACCAAAAAGATGTCGGCGTGCTTAGGGTTGCCGGTGTTAACAACGCCAAAGCGTTCAGCATCGTACTTTGGGGTAAGCGCCGCAAGCACTTCGATGTCGCAGCCGTTGCAGCTAGAGCCATCGTAGTGAATGATCCAAGGAGATTTAGATACGTAAGACATGCATTCTCCTTACAAGTAAATGAGAAGGGCAATGTTGATACCGGCGAATACCAAGGTAACCAACCAAGCCGAGCCCAGCACCAATTGCCACTTAACGCGAGCAAAGTTGTTGTCGATCCAGATTTCGAGCAGATACACCAACACTAAGCCAACTACCACGGCGATGATGCAAAGCGGGCTGTTCCAAACAAAGAACATGCCAACCCATGCCAAAAACAGCACGTTTTCGCACCAATGCATGATCTCTACCTGGCCAAGCACCTTACCGGACATTTCGGTGGTAACGCCTTTAACCAAATCTTGGTGAGCGTGGTGAGAGTACGAAAGATCGAACGGGCTTTTACGCAGCTTGATGGTAAGGATGAACAGCAGGCCAACAAACACACCAAAGCAATTTCCCAGAATGGGGAAAGGCAGGTGCAGAACAGTGCTCACATCAAAACTGCCTACAGCCAAGAAGAATCCAACGGCCAAAAGAAGCACCATGGGCTCATATGCCATTACCTGCAGCGTTTCACGATGAGCGCCAAGCTCAGCAAAGGGCGAACGAGCAGCATAGGCAGCCATGATAAACAGCATTTCGCCGATGGTTACCACGAACACGCACAAAAGCAAGTTGCCGCCGGTAAAGAAGATGCCACCGGCTACAAAGGTAAAGATAAGAGCCCAGAAAACGTAGGTGCCAATAGCGGAGTTAACGCCTGCATTTTCCTTTGCAAAAAGCTTACGAACATCGTAATAAGGCTGCAGGATGGGCGGCCCAACACGGCCTTGCATGCGAGCAGTGATTTTGCGGTCAAGGCCAGCCAGCAAACACCCAATAACGGTGCCGCCGATGGCAAACGCAACAGACCCAAGAAGGGTGATAAGGATGGTGATTAGCGTATCCATTCTATGCTCCCCTCCTTACAGAACACTCGTAGTGATTATTGCTGCATACGCCGCCCACGCAAACGCAGCAACCAACAGCAAGTAACAGCAGGCGTTGCCGATAGGGCGGATTTTGCCTTCGCCAAAGGTCTTTTCCAAGTACCAGTTGCGAGCAGTGGCTTCTTCGGGCTGTGAAAGTGAGTTTACGAACGTGCGGTTGGCATTGTCGGCCGAAACACCGGAAAGATAAACCGTCTGAACACGCATGTTTTTGCGGAACTTGCGCATGCCGCCCAAAAGAACAATAGCCAAAACCACTACGATGATTCCGCAGATGATAAGGTCGTCGTCCAAAACAGGCTGAATGGCAATGCCCAAAACAGAGCCAACATAAGGCTCAACCAGGTAATCGGAAATAAGCGGAATGGTAGCGCAGGCAACCAGCGCCATAACGGTAAAGGTCATAGTGGCAATCCATTCGCTCCAATGCACCGTTTGCTCGATGCTTTCCGAAGTGCCGGAAATGCCCGCCAGCTTGCCCAACCATTTGCCCCAGAACATAAAGGTTGCTGCGGAACCAAAGGCGAGCATGAGCAGTAGCGCGAATTGACGGGTGTCCACGAAGGAAACTAATGTGGCCCACTTGGCAACGAGCATGCCAAACGGCGCCAGGAACATAATCATGATGCCAACGATCATCATGCGGGAAAGACGCGGCATGCGCTCAAAGAGCAGGTCCATGTCTTCGATATCGCGCGAGCCGATGTGATGTTCGGCCGTGCCAACGCACAGGAACAACAAGCTCTTTGCAATTGCATGGAAGATTACCAGGAAGATGGCAGCCCAGACGGCTTCTGCCGTTCCAACACCAGCGCAAGCTGTGATGAGGCCCAGGTTGGCAATGGTGGAGTAGGCCAAAACACGCTTGCCGTTGTGCTGCGAAATGGCCATAAACGAGCAGAGCATAAAGGTAAGGCCGCCAACCAAGATAACCAAGATAGAAGGCGCAAACGAAACCGCATAAATAGGTGCGCATTTGATGAGCATGAATACGCCAGCTTTAACCATGGTGGAAGAGTGCAAAAGCGCCGAAGTGGGCGTAGGTGCAACCATGGCTCCCAAAAGCCAAGTATGGAAGGGCATCTGTGCGGCCTTTGTCATGCCTGCCAGGCTGAAGCAAGTGAGCGGAAGCACAACCAAAGTAGGGGCCAGCGTGCCCGTAACGATGAAGTCCATAAAGTCGATGCACTGGAAGTTGATAGCTAGGTAGTACAGGCCACCCAAAAACGCGATGCCACCGACCAGGTTCATGATGATCTGGCGGAATGCGTTGCGAATAGCTTCTTCAGTTTTGGTGAAGCCGATAAGCAAAAACGAGCAAAGCGTGGTTACTTCCCAAGCGCAGAACAACCAAACCAGATTGTTGAAGAAGATGATGCCGTACATTGCCGAAAGAAAGACGAACATCAAGGCAAAGAAGGTTGGACGCCTATCCTTCATTTCGGTATCGGGATGATGGATACCAAAGTAAAAGTCGTGCATATAACCAATGGAATACACGCAAATGCCCGTGCCCACAATGCCGATAATGAGCGCCATGATAAGCGAAAGCGAGTCGATGTAGAGGGCCTTGGTGCAGGAAAGATCATGCGCAAAGCCGAATTCAAAAGCGATGGTGCCGGCAAGCTGGATAACAGCAAGCAGGATTGCCCAAACGTTTTTGTACTTAACGCCAAAGCAAACAATGGTTATTCCGATGATGCAGCTGATTCCTAAGCAGATGTAATCAACGTAGATGCTCTGATACGAAAAGTACGTGCCAGTCGTGCCTAAATTCGTGACAACAAGTACGATTGAGGCAATGGCGATTACCGCAGACCCTATGCTAATTATTATGTTGCGCGGCTTTGTTGCGCGCACTACGAAGCATAGCCCTGCAATAAGCAAAGGAAACAGGATAAGAAATCCTATCAGCTCCATTGGCATCCCCCTCTTCCTGGGACATCAAAACAAATTACAGCCATGCGGCTGTACCAATTACTGTAATTGCAAACAGGAAGGTGAAGCATTTCCTTCGCCTTCCTGCTTTCATGTTCGGTGAACGGGTAGCACGTTACCGTTCGGGGTTATTTTTGCGCCAGTAGCTTTTCAAGCGTGCGCCAAGCCAGCTCTGCGCACTTTACGCGCGCGGGCATTCGCGAAATGCCTTCAAGCTCTGCGGCCTCGTCCAAATCCTCAAGGTCTTCTTCGGAGAGCTCTTCGCCTTTGATCATGTTAAGGAACAAATCGAGCAAGCGCTTAGCCTCTTCTACCGTTTCGCCCGTAATAAGGTCGGCCATGATGTCGGCGGAAGCCTGCGAAACAGCGCAACCGCTGCCTACAAACGAAGCTTCTTCGATAACATCGCCTTCAATGCGAAGTTGCAGGGTAAGTTCGTCACCGCAGCTAGGGTTCACGCCTTCGTGCGAGCAGGTGCAATTGTCCATCTCGTACTTATAGTCGGGATGAGAATTGTGCTGCATCAGGGCAGCGGTATAGATGTTTGCCATAGGGGCATTAGCCATGGAACATGCTCCAAACGGTTTCGAGGCCCGAAACCAACGTGTCGATATCTTGCTTGTCGTTATAGAACGCCACCGATGCGCGGCAGCACGATTCGCAGCCCAGCCAAGCAAGTAGAGGTTGAGCGCAATGGTGTCCTGCGCGAATAGCAACGTTGCAACCATCCAAGATGCTAGAAACATCGTGCGGATGAATACCTTCTACATTAAAGCTCAAAGCGCCGTAATGATGCGAGGAATCGGGATGGCCGATTACCTGTATGTAAGGCAATTCGCGCATGCGCTCCATAAGGTATTCCATAAGAATAGCTTCGCGTTTTTCCATTTGCGCGATGCCAGTAGCACTCACGTATTCAAGAGCCTTGGCCGTTGCGTAAATACCGGCAGCATCCTGGGTGCCCGCCTCGAACTTTTCGGGCACAGGGGCCCAAACAGCATCGGTTTGGGTAACGTTATCAATCATTTCGCCACCGGTAAGGAAGGGCGGCATGGCCTCCAAGAGCTCATGTTTGCCCCAGAGCACGCCAATGCCAAAGGGGCCGAATACCTTATGGCCAGAAAAGGCAAAGAAGTCACAGCCGAGATCTTGCACATTTACTTTTAGGTGAGGCACCGATTGGGCACCGTCAACAATTACAGCAGCTCCAAACGAATGCGCACGCTGCGCAATTTTTTCCACCGGGTTTTTAATGCCCAGGACGTTGGAAACATGCGTGATAGAAACGATCTTGGTTTTAGGGCCGATCTTCGCTTCGATTTCAGCATCGGTAATCACGCCGTTTTCATCGGGGAACATATATACCAATGTGGCACCCTTGGCGGCGCAAACCTGCTGCCAGGGAATGAGGTTGGAATGGTGCTCCATAATGGAAATGCAAACTTCATCGCCTTCGCCCACGTTTTCCATACCGTAGGTTTTAGCAACCAAGTTCAGCGCTTCGCTGGTATTTCGGCAAAAAACAACATCTTGCGCAGCCGGAGCGCCAATAAAGGAAGCGCAGGTAGCGCGTGCTTCATTGATAGCTTGCGTAGCTTCAACCGAAAGACGGTACAAACCTCGAAGGGCGTTGGCGTTCATGGTTTCGTAGAAGTTGCGTTGCGCATCAAGAACGCAGCTGGGGCGCTGGGCCGTTGCTGCGCTGTCTAAGAAGGCGAGCTTGGGGTTGGCCTCCAGCAGGGGGAAATCTGCCTTGTAGGGGTTTTCTTCTATTGCCGAAAGATTTTGGGGAGTCATGCTTTATGCCACCTCTTCCCCATCGTTTTCAAAGTCGGAGGCATCAATGCCGCGCTCGCTAGCCAAAGCAGCAACCTGAGCGCGTATACGCTCGTCGGGGAAAGCCACATAGGCCTCTTCCAAAGCGGCAACCGAAAACAATGCCTCGATTGCTTCATCGGAAAGGCCTCGTGCATTCAAATAGAAGCGCTGCTCAGGACGAACATGGCCGATGGTAGCACCATGATTGCCCATAACATCATCTTCATCGCACAGGATTACCGGCACAGTTTTATTCTGCACAGCGTCGTCGGCCAACAGCACGGTTTCGCGTTCGTTGCCAACAGAGCCCTTACAGCCGTATACAAAATCGATAGTGCCACGAAGGGTTTTTTGCGAAGCTCCGGCTAAAACGCCATTAGCGTCCATGTTGCTTTCAGTGTTGCAGCCGCGCTGCTTTACCGAATAGTTGAAATCGCGCTGCTGTTCACCTGCACCAATGTAGTGGGTAAAAACATCCAGGCGGCATCCGTCTCCACGCAGGTCGGCCGAAAGCCCCGTAAAGGCATTGGAGCCGCCAAGCACACGGTGCCCAACAGTTACGAATGAATCTTCAGCTAAGCAATAGCCGGAATCATCTAGCACAGTAAAGTTGCCGGTAAGAGATTGAACCGACTCGATTGCAACATGTGCGCCAACACCCGCGAACACACGAAGGCCGCAACCAACTAAGCCGCTGCCGTTTTCGCCTTCGTAGGAAATAACCACGCGCACATTTGAATGAGCCTTGGCTACCACATCAACGCACGCACAGCTGGCCGCATTGCTGGCCGCAATTACGCGAACTGTGGCACTACCCTCTTGGCCCTCTTCAGCTACAAGGGAAATGCAGCTTTCCGAAACAGAGCTTAGATAGCCGTAAGCTTCTTCACCCATGCCGGTTTCGAACGCTTCCGTCACATCGTTTTCGAGCTCTTGTAAAACAGCCTTACGCTGGTAATTGGAGAGTGCGGGAATATCAAGATTGCCGGCTTCTTCAGGGGAAACCGCTGCGATATCTACTGCACGGGCTTTGCGCTCAATTTCGGGACGATATGCCTGATAATCGGCCAAGGCTGCTTCAAAAGCAGAAGCGCTGCCAACAGCCAAGCCATCCAGCTCAAGTTCAACCTGACTAGAAGCCACTAAGCCCTCAGGAATAGAAAGCTCGGTGCTGCTCACCTTGAGACGATGCCACGTAGGCGCAGGCATGGTATTAGCAAAAACAGAAGTGGTGGATTCAGTGCTCATTAGCCAATCGCCCCTTCCATCTCGAGCTTGATGAGGTTGTTCATTTCAACCGCGTATTCAAGCGGTAATTCTTTAGATACCGGATCGGCAAAGCCGTTAACGATCATGCCGCGAGCTTCTTCTTCAGAAATGCCACGGCTCATTAGGTAAAACACCTTGTCGTCACCAATGCGGCCAATAGTAGCCTCGTGTCCGATGTCAACGTTTTTGCAGCGGATGTCCATGGTGGGAATGGTGTCGGAGCGGCTCTGGTCGTCGAGCATGAGCGACTGGCAAGATACCGATGCGGCCGAGCCATCTGCCTTTTCGGTTGCAACAACCGAACTGCGGAAAGTAGAGATACCGCCACCCTTTGAAATGGATTTGGTTTCGATGGCGGCAGAAGTATCTTTGGCGTTGAGCACAACTTTGCAGCCAGTGTCCAGGTTTTGGCCAGCGCCAGCAAACGTAATGCCGGTAAAGGTGCAGGTGCTCTTGCGGCCGTTCAGGATGCTCATGGGGTACAAATATCCTACATGGCTGCCAAACGATCCGCTAACCCACTCAATGGCGCCACCTTCATCCACGATGGCACGCTTGGTGTTGAGGTTGTACATGTTTTTCGACCAGTTTTCGATGGTGGAATAACGCAACTTGGCACGCTTGCCCACAAACAGCTCAACTGCGCCTGCATGCAGGTTCGCAACATTGTACTTAGGCGCACTGCAGCCTTCGATAAAGTGCAGGTCGGCATCGTCTTCAACGATGATGAGTGTGTGCTCAAACTGGCCAGCACCCTTGGCGTTAAGACGGAAGTAGCTTTGAAGCGGGAAGTCGAGCTTGGTGCCCTTAGGCACATACACAAAGCTGCCGCCGCTCCAAACAGCACCATGCAGAGCCGCAAACTTGTGGTCGGTAGGCGGAATGAGCGTCATAAACTTTTCGTGGATAAGCTCTTCCCACTTTGGTTCTTTCAGAGCTTCTTCGATACCAGAATATACGATGCCCATCTTGGCAGCCGTATCTTGCATGTTGTGATAAACCAGCTCAGAGTCGTATTGGGCACCAACGCCGGCCAGATACGAACGCTCTGCTTCTGGAATACCCAAACGATCAAACGTGTTTTTCACGTCGTCGGGCAGGCTTTCCCAGTCGCTTTTTTGCTTAGTGGCAGGCTTTACGTAGGTGACGATATTGTCCATATCCAAGCCAGCAATGGAAGGGCCCCAATCGGGCTTTTGCATGGCATGGTAGGTTTCAAGAGACTTAAGACGGAAGTCGAGCATCCATTCAGGCTCGCCCTTCTTCTCAGAAATCTCGCGAACAATATCGGGGGTCAGGCCAGCTGCAAGTTTGCCGGCAGCAGCATCGGTGTAGCGAAAGTCGTACAGGCTTCGATCTACATCGGCTACTTCGGTTCGATTCTTGGTCACAGCGGCCCCCTACTCTGCCGCAGCAGCTTCGCGCTCAAAGCGGTCGAAGCCATTTTCATCGATTTCGGCGATAAGCGATGCATCACCTTCGGTTACGATGCGACCCTTAACAACAACATGTACGCGATCTACCTGCAAATGCTCAAGAATGCGTGTGTTGTGGGTGATGATAACCAGTGCACCGCCGGTATTGCGCTTATAGGTTTCAATGCCGCGCGAAACAACGCTCAAGGCATCAACGTCTAAGCCCGAATCGGTTTCGTCCAAGATGGCCAGCTTGGGCTCAAGCAACAGCAGCTGAAGCATTTCGAGCTTCTTCTTTTCGCCGCCAGAAAAACCAACACCCAGCTCACGGTCTAAATAGCTGGAATCGAAGTTGAGCTCCTTTGCGAGGCTGCGAACGTGCTTTCGGAACTGCTTGCCCTTCATGTCGAAGCCTTCACGGTCGGCAACCATAGCGCGCAAAAAGCTGGATACGGGAACGCCAGGAATTTCGGTAGGAGCCTGGAAGCTCAAGAAAAGTCCAGCACGCGAACGCTTGTCGGGCGAAAGCTCGGTAATATCTTGCCCATCAAATTTGATGGAGCCTGATTCAAGGGTATATTCGGGATCACCCATAACCACACGGCCAAGGGTCGACTTACCAGCGCCGTTAGGACCCATTACTACATGGGTTTCGCCGGCGCCCACCGAAAGATCGATGCCACGAAGAATGGGCTTTTCGTCCACCGAGACGTTGACTCCCTGTACAGAAAGAAGTGAATTCGCGTCTGCCATCATGTTCGCCTTTCGTTAATCATACTAGTTTGCTAGGATTAAGATAAACGCTACAGGGGCAATGTCAAGCAGCCGCGCAGCAATTGCAATAATCGGGCGCGAACGGCATATTTTTGGCAATGCACTTCTGCACAATCCGCTTCGTATGGAAGGATGCACATGCTTATATCTACCAAGGGCCGATACGCTATGCGTCTTATGATCGATTTGGCCCTACGAAGCGAAGATGAAAAGGTTTCCCTGCGCGAAATCGCAGAATACGAAGGCATTTCCCAAAAATATTTGGAGCAGTTGGTGCGCCCCCTTACCCAGGCTGGCCTTATTAAAGGCATGCGCGGCAAAAATGGCGGCTATCACTTGGCCAAACCTACCAACGAAATTAAAGCTGGCGACGTTTTGCGCGCTGTAGAGGGCACTACCATCCCCGTTGCCTGTTCGGCCCTAGAAACCGGCTGCGAGCGCGGCAGCGAATGCAATGCGGTGCGTTTTTGGGCTGGCCTTGATCAGGTAATCGAAGATTACGTTGATGGCGTTACCCTGGCCGACCTGGCCAAGCACTAGGCCCTTCAGCAAATTGCCCTGACGGCATGGGTGGCCGTATCCCCAGCTTGACCCATAGCTTAAGCCGGCCGGTATAAATCGATTAAAAGCCTGCTTCGCGAACTTGTTTTACGCATGAGGCAACTATGCACGCAGCCTCTTCGGCTTCTTCAACGGTGTTTTGGCTGCTAAAGGAAAAACGCAAGGTTCCCCTTGCCCACTCGTTTGAAACGCCCATAGCCTGCAGCACATGACTAGGCTCAAGCGACCCTGAGGCACAGGCCGAACCTGCGGAAGCGCAAATGCCCTTCTGGCTAAGCAAAAGTAATACGGATTCGGCCGATACGCCCTTAAACGAAACGCTCAGGATTCCAGGAAGACCTTGGGCAGAAGAATTGACGCGGACATCCGGCACTTCGCGAATTAGGCTATTTTGCATTTGGTTCTTTATAGCTTGGAGTCGCTGAGCGGATTCTTTCAACTTAGTTATGTCGGTTCCAGATTCACCAAACACGAGTTTTGCCGCTTCGGTCATGCCCGCTATTGCAGGTAGGTTTTCGGTGCCAGCACGATAACCGCGCTCCTGCGCGCCTCCATGCAAAAACGATTCAATAGGAATACCTTTACGGCAATACAGCAGGCCCGCACCCTTTGGGCCATGGAACTTATGGGCAGAAACAGAAAGCGCGTCTACGCCAAGTTCTTCGATATTCAAAGGGATATGCGCATAAGCTTGTACAGCATCGGTATGAAACAAAGATCCGTTACGGTGGGCAACCCCTGCAAGCTGCTGGATGGGCTGGATAGCACCAACCTCATTGTTTGCAGCCATCACGGAAACCAAAATGGTTTCGGGAGTGAGGGCTTCAACAAGAGAAGAGGGCTCAATGATGCCTTCAGCATTAGGATAAACATAGCTAACGCTAAAGCCATTTCGCTCCAACCACACAGCTGAATTCAGCACAGCATGATGCTCGATGGCCGAAATCACAATGTGGTTGCCTTTGCCTTTGTTGGCAAGGGCAATGCCCTTCAAAGCCCAGTTGTCCGATTCAGTACCGCCCGAAGTAAAGCGAATCTCTGAGGGCTTTGCACCTAAGGTAGCCGCCATATATGCGCGACATTCTTCTACCTTGCGCTTTATGTTTTGGGCAGGCGCATATTGTGCCGAAGCATTGAAATAGTCCTCGCGCAAATAAGGCAGCATGGCGTCTAGCACCGAAGGATGCATTTTTGTGGTTGCAGCGTTATCGAAGTAAATCATGGTCATTATTCCGCGCTTTCGATGGTGCCACCGCCCACAACAACATCACCCTGATACATAACCAAAGCCTGGCCGGGTGCAACCGCCCTTAAAGGTTCCCTAAACACAACCTTCAGCACACCGTTTTCCAATGTTGCGGTAGCCGGCTTGGCAACAGCCCTGTAGTTTACCTTGGCCTCAACGCATAGCGGTTCATCGATGGATTCGACAGAAATGAGGTTTACGTCTTCTGCGTAAACAGTGGTAAAGCCCGCCTCAGAAGCGGGGCCAACCACCAAAGTATTGGTTTGCGGGTCCTTTTCCAAAACAAACAAGGGCTCACCAGCAGCAATACCCAAGCCTTTGCGCTGGCCAATGGTGTAATGCACCAGGCCGGTGTGGTGCCCCAGAACATTCCCTTCTGAATCAACGATGTTGCCCGGCTCAAAGCCCTTGCCCGTGTACTCTTCGATAAACTTGGCGTAATCACCATCGGGCACAAAGCAGATATCCTGGCTTTCCAGCTTATCGGCGTTTTCCAAACCTGCGCTGTGCGCCACTTCACGAACCTGAGGTTTAGAGAGCTCACCCACCGGAAACAGCATATGAGCTAGCTGGTTTTGCGTAAGGTGATACAACACATAGCTTTGGTCTTTCTTTGGGTCTAATCCCTTCTTCAGAAGAAAACGCCCGGACGCTTCGTCATAAACGCGGCGCGCATAATGACCGGTTGCAACGTAATCGAAGCCAAGCTCACGTCGGCGCTGTTGCAGAGCGCCAAACTTAAGGTAACGGTTGCAATCGATGCACGGATTGGGCGTGCGCCCACATAAATAGCTGTTGCAGAATTTATCAACCACGCAGCTACCGAAGCTATCGGTGTAATTGAACACATGGTAAGGAATGCCCAGGCGGTAGGCCACATTACGGGCGTCTTCAACGTCTTCTAACGAACAACAGGTGCGATTTCCCTCCTCAAGGATCACGCCATCGTTATCGAAGAGCTTCATGGTTACGCCCATTACATCGAAGCCGGCGTCAACCAACAGCTTCGCAGCCACAGAGCTGTCAACTCCGCCGCTCATTGCGCATATCACTTTTTCGGTGACTTCGGCCATGCTTACTTACCTATCTGCTCGTTCATGCTGCCTGTACGATACCCCGCCAAATCAAGCGCTACGTAAGCAAATCCTGCATCCTTCAGGCGGCGCACAACTTCATTGCGGATTTCAGGGTTAATGATGATATTCATTTGGCTTTCCGGCACTTCAATTCGCGCTACTTCACCATGAACGCGAACGCGTAGCTGCGAAAATCCAAATTCGGCCAATGATGCCTCGGCGCGATCTACCATCTCAAAGCCGGCCTGGGTAAGCTCAGCGCCATAGGGAAACCGAGTAGCCAAGCAGGCATTCGATTGCTTGTTCCAGGTTGATAGCCCCAACTCTCGAGAAAGCTCTCGAATATCGGCCTTGGTAAAGCCTGCTTCACGCAAGGGGCTTTTTACTTGCATTTCTTCTAGTGCCTTCATACCAGGGCGATAATCGCCCAAGTCGTCAAGGTTGGAACCATCAGCAATAACGTCGATACCGTTTTCTTTAGCAGCCTCGAATAGCGCCCCAAAAATGAGCTTCTTACATTCATAGCAACGAAGCGGTTGGTTGAAGCGCACGATATCGGAAGCAAATGGGTTGGGCCCAACGACAACCTGCTTAATGCCGTGCTGCTGGCAAAAGGCCTTAGAAGAAGAAAATTCGCTGCGAGGAACCATAGGGGCATCCGCGGTAACAGCAATGGCGTCATCACCTAATGCCTCATGGGCCACAAACGAAAGCAAGCTGGAATCCACGCCACCTGAATACGCTACGGCAACCTTGCCGTAGCGAAGCAGAGCGTTTTTAAGCGCAAGATATTTTTCCTGAATAGAAGTCATACGTACGCCAAAACTAGCCAATTACCAGGTCGTAAGCTTCGTTCCGCGAAATGCCAAACTCAGAACGTAAGGTTTTAACAATATCCTTCTTGGACAGCTGCCCTTGTTCGACAAGCTCTTTTGCACGTTGGCGAGCATTAATGAGCTCACCCTGAGCAGCGCATGCTTGCTCCTCTTCAGAAGGAGCATCGATGACCATTACGATTTCGCCCTTGATAGCACCTTCGGCCGCACGATTGGCAAACTCATCGCGCACTTCGCGCGCATTGCCGCGAAACACCTCTTCGTGCAGCTTGGTTAGCTCGCGGCATACGGCAACGCGCCTATACGGAAAAACATCAGCAACTGCTTCAAGCGCAGAAGCGATACGCTGCGGGCTTTCATAGAAAACCAGTGCGGCATCAAGTGGCCGTAGGCTTTCAAGCAGCTTAGTGCGCTCCCCCGCTTTGCGCGGGAAGAAAGCCCCAAAGTAAAACGTTTGCGTAGGAAAGCCGCTGGCCACATAGGCAGTAGCTACTGCAGTGCCGCCCGGAAGCACTTCCACTTCAGCGCCAGCAGTACGAGCGGCATCAACCAAACGCTGGCCTGGGTCGGAAACACCCGGCATGCCAGCGTCGGAAGCAAACCCGATAACCTCGCCATCCAACACGCGTTGTACAACCTCTGCGGCGCGGCGGCTTACCGTTGCTTCGTCTAAGCGCTCAAGGCGCTTTTCGATACCAAGGGCTGCAAGCAATTTACCCGTCACGCGCGTATCTTCGCAGCACAACGTGTCGCACGAAGCAAAAGCTTCGAGCGTGCGTTGCGTTACATCGCCGAGGTTGCCCAAAGGCGTGGGGATAATAATGAGCTTTCCGCGCATGGCCATTTAAGAAATTACTCTTCTACAGCAGCGATAACTTCAACTTCGATAAGTGCGCCCTTGGGCAGCTTGTCGATACCAACAGCACTGCGTGCGGGCAGGCTCTTACCAAAGCTTTCTGCGTAGACGGCGTTAAACTTTGCGAAATCGGCAATGTCTTCCAAAAAGCAGGTGGTTTTTACCACGTGATCAAAGTCGGTGCCCTCCTCGGCAAGCAGAGCGGCAACGTTCTTCATAACCTGTTCAGCCTGTTCTTCGATGGTAGTACCAACAATCTCGCCCGTTTCGGGGCTCAGGGCAATCTGGCCAGAGCAGAACAGAAGGCCGTTTACTACTACGCCCTGAGAATAAGGGCCAATTGCAGCAGGTGCTTTTTCGGTGCTGATGGAATGCATTGTTTCCTCCTTCGGAAAGGTGGCGCATAATAAACGCAACACGGTTTTGTACTTAGCCATAGTACCCTTACCGCGCACGCCAGTTCTACGCTGGCGCGAAACATCCAAAATAGACGAAGGACTCATATGCTTACGCTGGCGACATTCGAAGAAGCTGCAAAGAAGGTTAAAGAAGTAACTCAAGAGACCAAGCTTATTTACAGCCATCACTTCAGCAAAGAAACGGGCAATGAGGTATATCTGAAGCCCGAGAATATGCAGCGCACCGGCGCATACAAGGTTCGCGGCGCTTACTACAAAATCAGCACGCTTTCTGAAGAGGAGCGCAAGCGCGGTCTTATCACCGCTTCGGCTGGCAATCATGCCCAGGGCGTTGCCTATGCCGCACGCAAGTACGGCGTTCCGGCAACTATCGTTATGCCCACCACCACGCCCCTTATCAAGGTAGAGCGCACCAAAGAACAAGGCGCCGAGGTTATTTTGGCAGGCGATGTTTATGACGAAAGCTACGAACATGCCTTAAAGGTTGCCGAAGAGCGCGGCCTTACCTTCGTTCATCCGTTCAATGACCCTATCGTTGCCGCAGGCCAGGGCTCTATCGCCATGGAAATTGTGCAAGAGCTGCCCTTGGTTGACTATATTTTGGTTCCCATCGGTGGCGGCGGCTTGGCATGCGGTGTTTCCACGTTGGCTAAAATGCTTAACCCGCGCATTAAGGTTATCGGTGTGGAGCCTAGCGGCGCTGCATGCATGAATGCTTCGCTTGAATCCGGGCACGTAGTTAAGCTCCCTAGCGCCAACACCATCGCTGACGGTACTGCCGTATTGGAGTCTGGTGACAACGTATTCCCTTACATTCAAGAAAACATCGACGAGATCATTACCATCGACGACGATGAGCTTATTGTTGCCTTCTTGGATATGGTGGAAAGCCACAAGATGATCGTTGAAAATTCCGGCCTTCTAACGGTGGCGGCGCTGAAGCACCTCGATTGCAAAGACAAGAAGATCGTTTCTATTCTTTCCGGCGGCAACATGGACGTTATTACCATGTCTACCGTTGTTCAGCATGGCCTTATCCAGCGCGACCGCATCTTTACCGTTTCCACCTTGCTGCCCGACCGTCCGGGCGAGCTGGTTCGTGTTGCTCAAACCATCGCAGACGCAAACGGCAATGTTGTGCGACTGGAGCACAACCAGTTTGTTACCGCCAACCGCAATGCCGCCGTGGAGCTACGAGTCACCATCGAAGCATTTGGCACCGAGCACAAAAACGAAATCTTCAAAGCTCTTGAGGATGGCGGCTTCAAGCCTCGCTTGGTTCGCGTTCATCTGTAATCAAACTCAAATCAACGCAAAGAGCTCCCAGCAATCATGCCGGGAGCTCTTTTGTTTTGGTTTTGATTGTTAAGTTATTCGCCTTCAGGTTTATTAAGAAGCTTCTTAGCAGCAAAGTAGCCAAAGGTCATGTCGATGGCGAAGCAGGTAACGTACAGGCATACACAGAGCTTGGTGTGCTTTGCGTAGTTCCAATTGCTAAAAAATTCCTTCATGGCTATCTCCTTTCAAACTACCCTTCCTCAATAACCTCATAGTACTCCACTTGCCCAGGCTGGGCATACTCAACACCAGTCCATTCGCTTACACGTTTAAGCATGCCTTCTATATCGAGCACGCCATATGCAAAGCCTTTGCGAATTAGCTCCTTGGGCAACAGCAAGTCGTATTTTTCGAAATAAGGCACCTCTGCCGGATATACCAATTCCATAGGGTCAATCGATATAACGGATTCCTTGGCAATCACTTCGAAAAACTCTTCTTCGGTGGCTTCCATGCGGAATTGCATGTAATAAGGCTTATACGAATCGAGCGCTCGCAAGCCCAGGCTATCGGCACAGCGCACCTTCAAAAAACGCTCTAGCGCCATAAAGGCATAGCTGCCCAGCCACGGGAAAAGCGCCCAGGTATTTCCGCCAAGGTTCACCAAAGGCGATTGCAAAACTCCTGCATTGTTAGCCGCCCTGCGCCCCAGCTGCAAACGAGCCCGAGCATTTTCCATTAGATAGGGATAAGTTTGCGTTTCTTGCAAGGCTAGGCGCATGCGCTCAAGAATCTTGGTATTGATGTCACCTGCACATTCGCCAAAATACGCAGGCACCTTACCTTTAACCTGAGACACATAAACCAAATGACGCTTACGATCTATTTCTTCTACCAACCATACGTGGCCGGCAATAGCCAAGCGCTCGCCCACGGGCGGCGGTAAAACCACCGTGCCCAATTCCTGCGAGTCGCAGCGCACACTAAATTCCTCGTCGTCCTGGAAAACGGCATAAAACTTGAAGGAATTCGTTACGCGCTCACCAGCCAATCCAACAATGAGGCCGCCAGCTTCAGTGGTTTGAATGTGATCGGTTTCTATAAGGTGGCGCAGCAAAATGCGGTAATCGTCCATGCTCACTCGATGAAAATATGCCAAGCTCAAAACACGCTCAGCCAACTGGGGCGGCGTTAGCTCACCACAGCTGGCCAATGTTGCCATGGTTTGGTGGTACAGCAGGCTAAATGGAAGCCTGTTCAAGCGCGGAGGCTCTACCCAGCGCTCTTCCAAGTAAACCTGCACCAAGGCTATGCCTTGCAGCAGCTTCCAAGGAATAGTGTCGGGCATAAGCGTACGTGGCTCGGGCTCATCTTCGCGCATAACAAACCACATCTCGGGCGGAAGGTCCCGTCTGCCCGTGCGTCCCATTCGCTGCAAAAATGAACTTACCGTAAACGGAGCGTCTACCTGAAATGCGCGTTCCAGCCGGCCAATATCGATGCCTAGCTCGAGTGTTGCAGTGGTAACGGTAGTAAGTTCTACCGATTCGTCTTTCATTAGCTCTTCGGCGCCTTCACGGTACGTAGAAGAAAGGTTTCCGTGATGAATAAGGAACCTATCGGGTTCATGGCGTGCTTCACAGTAACTGCGCAGCGTAGTGGTAATTGCCTCAGCTTCTTCGCGGCTGTTAGAAAACACTAAGCATTTTTTTCCTCGTGTATGTTCAAAAACGTAGCCATAACCAGGATCGGCGTGCTCTGGTGCAATATCCGAGGCAAAGTCGGGTGCATGCATGGTAGCTGCGTCTTCAGCAGTGCAGAGCTCATGAAAACATTCGGGTGCACCCGCAGCCGTTGCCCCAGGAACCGCAAGCTCACGCTGCATGCCTTGAGCCTTTTCTGGCAAAGCAGCAGGAACAACATCCTCTACGCCGATAATCTGCACGTCGTCGGCCTTAGACGTTTGAAAATCGCGCTCCGGCGCCTGAGGGCCCGAATTGTAGAAATGCTCCATCGAAATGCGCCACGGGCGTTTTGGCTCTGTGAACTGAGGAATTACCGTATTGCGTCCAGTACCTGCGGAAAGAAGAACCCCAACCGCTTCAGGACAGCCAATGGTAGCCGAAAGTCCAATACGCCGAGGATTAGTGCCCGATTCACGGCTTAGACGTTCGATCAGGCACAGGGTCTGGCCACCGCGATCGGCGCGCAAAAGCGAGTGCACTTCATCGATAACGATATAGCGCAAATCGCCGAACAACTTTCCTATGGCCATATGCTTATGTATAAGCAAGCTCTCCAGCGATTCAGGGGTAATCTGCAGAATGCCCGAGGGTTTTTTCATAAGGCGGTTCTTATGCGATTGCGAAACATCGCCATGCCAGCGCCAAACAGGAATGTCGGCCTCTTCGCATAGCTCATTCAAACGCGCAAACTGATCGTTGATCAGCGCCTTTAGTGGCGCAATATAAATCGCACCAACCGAACAAGGCGGATTCTCCCAAAATTCCGTGAGGATAGGGAAAAATGCTGCTTCGGTTTTACCAGAGGCCGTAGAGGCCGTAAGCAAAACGTTGTCATCCGAATTGAAGATGGCATCGGCTGCAGCAACTTGAATGCCCCGAAGGCTTTCCCATTCATGACTGTAGATAAAGTCCTGAATAAAAGGCGCGTATTTATCGAATGCACTCACGCTACTGCCCTAAATTTGAAACTCGGCAAACTGGGCGGAAACCTCAACTTCTTGCCCGGCAGGTTTTGCGTAATTGAAGGAATCGGAGCCCAGCAACGTGGCAATTTCCACATCGGGGTTTTGGCACACTATGTCTAAGAGCTCGATAAAGTCGCGAATCACCTCGCGTGGAGTGAGATGGGAATCGGCCCCTACCCTACCAAATTCAATTTCCAGGAACTTTACCAAGTCGTCTTCGGTAAGGGTTTGCTCGTATTCGAAATAGCCCGCATGAATAGCAGCAAGCTTTTCGATAAGAACCAGTAGCTCTTCGTACGTAAGCGGGTTCAAACGAATTACCGGAGCAAGCATATCGGTAAGACCTTCGTTAGCAAAACGGCCCTGAGCCAAGCGGCTGCGAAGCGCCTCGTAGCTGTAAACACCGCGGCGCCTGTCTTCGATGCTCTGCGGGGTGCCGCCCATAATGATGCCCAAGTGGCGCGCCTTGCCCTGCAACGTATCGTTGTACATGGTAAGAATCTTTTCGTAATTATTTTGACGCGTAATGGAATTGGGAATTTTATACAGGTTGACCAGCTCATCGATCATTACCAGTAATCCCTCGTAGCCGGCTCCTGTTAAGAATTCAGCGAACAGCTTGAGGTAGTCATACCAGCTATCGTCGGTTATGCAGGCATTTACCCCCAATTCTTGGCGCGATTCTGTTTTGGTGCGATATTCGCCGCGAAGCCACTTAGCCACATAGGCCTTTTGCTCATCGTCTTCTGCAAGCGATGCCTGCGCATATTTTTGGAGCACCTGAGCAAAATCAAAACCATGCACCATTTCGTGAATCGGAGCAATGAATCGGCGCAACGCTTCTTCAAAAGGCACGCCCTGCTTGTCGGCTTCACTCTGAAGATTACGGACCCATCGCTCAAGCACCAACATAAGGGCGCCACCTTCAGGACGCGTTTTGGTGGAAAGGTTGCGGATGAGCTCCCTATACGTTGCCAAACCCTGGCCTTGGCCACCCTGCAAACGGCGCTCAGGCGATAAATCGGCATCGGCTACTACGAAATTTTTGCCCATGGCATGAGTACGGATGGTTTGGATAAGAAAGCTTTTGCCGGCTCCATAACGGCCCACCAAAAACCGAAACGAAGCCCCTCCGTCGGCAATGAGCGAAAGGTCGTGCAGTAAAGCTTGAATTTCCACTTCACGCCCTACCGTGATATAAGGCAAGCCAATACGCGGCACAACGCCACCCTTAAGCGAATTGATGATAACCGCCGCAATGCGACGGGGAACCTTTACTTGGTCGCTCATTATTGAACGACTCCTTCCAACTCTTCACGGTAATCTTCAATGACCTGCGGGCCGAAATCGCCAAACTCAATGGCCGAATCTCCCAGCAGGTCAAACAATTTTTCATTGATGGTATCAACCAGCAAATCTGCGTCCAGGAAGGCATCTATTGGGCTTCCCTGCAACAAAGCACGAAGATAGCTAGCTTCCTCATCCGTTAATAACGAAGTAGCTGCCCTACCATCATCAGCTGAATCAGAAAAGGCCAAATTGGCGGCTAGGTTAAATTCGGTGGAGGTCACCTCTGCACAATCAAGCGTAGGCTGTGCCTGCAGCGCATCTTTGCCATCGCCAGAATCCTGCCGATCATTCACACCACAACGTTGCCATTCTTCAGCAGAAGGCTCTTCTGTAAACCCTGCACCCAAACGCTCTTCTTCAATAAGAAGCTGCTCGCGGGTATTAGCCGCAGTATTGCGAATATCCGCGAGCGCACTGCGGTTAATAACCACTTTGCGAGCCTCGGCAGCCTTTTTGCCATGAACGTAAGCAGCAACTGCTTGCTCGACCATTGCTTGCTGGTATTTGGGCAATAGCTGCAAGTTAGATTCACCAGCACTACCAAGCTTGCCATCAAGCTCACTTTCAATAGCCTGAAGCAAACGGCCAATTTCCGGATTTGGTGCAGCTTTCTTGTAGCGACGCAAAGCATACCAGCGCCCTTGTTGGCAAGAATACGAATGAACCTCGTTAACGTCATAGCGAGCATCAGCATGCTTTTGGGGCTCGTAAAACACTGCCGCCTGAAACATTTCATGTTCAGAAGCCTGCGGGCTGCCAAACCAGGATTCCACAACGCCCTTTTTGCGATGCTTAGCGTAATGGAGCGCCAAATTGGCAAAAACCTGCGATGAAACCAGCGAAAAATCCTGCAGATACTCGGGGCCATACTTGGAACTATTCAGGCTGTACTTTCCTAGCCGCACCAATGCCTGCGATACATCTTGCGCGCCGTTGCTGCTAAACGATGCGCCGTTATGAGCAACTACCTGACGTTCAACCATGCGCAAGCAGATGAGCGACTTCTCAAACGAAAGGTCCAGAAACTCTTCAAGCAAAGTAGGCTCAAGCCCATAGTAAATAACGAAATCGCGCAGCCACGACTTTGCATATCTATCGAAGTTTTCGGCATAGGGCCTATAAGCATTCCAAAACGCCAGCAGTTGCTGAAAGCATTCTAATGGCGAGCCGTGGACACAGTTAATGAGCTCGTAAGCATAAACAAAAGCATATGAAAGCGAGGTTTCCTGAACGTTGCCTTGGCGTACTTGTGCGCGCCACGTAAAGTAACCGCGCAACTGCCTATCGTTCATCATGGAATACGTTGGGAAATAACGTTTGAAATTGCCCTGATACGGAACATGGTCTTCCCAGTTGGCCATAAAGCGCGCCTGGGCAACAAACAGTTTTGTTTCGGTAGGCCTAACGTAGGTTTGCCCATCGTAGACAGGACGGCCCAGGTTGCGCATTTTCTTGTATTGTTCAGGCATTCCCTGGCGCAGATCGTGACCAGTTCGAAGAATAGGTTCGCTATCAAACGACTTACCGGCAAACGCTCGGCTCTGAGTTAAGCGAGGGTTGGAAAGAATACTGTTGATGAGCTTTTGAGCTTCCGACACGTACCCTCCTACCCTCGTTTACTAATCTCACAGAATTCTACCACTAACTCAAACAAATGTTCGCATAAACAAAGAAGCCCTCGAAATCGAGGGCTTCCTGCAAGAAACAACGAAACTACTTCAAGCCTTGAAAGTTCATATCAACCGATTCCTCGAAGTATTCCTTAACCGGCTCTTCGCCATAGTTATGAAGGTGCTCTTTATGCCAGCATTCGGTCTTAGGCATTTCGGGGAAATTGGCAGACACAAATACTGGGTCAAGGCCCTTCTTCTTTTGGGAAGTGTAATCTTCCAATGCCGCAAAGGCCCACTTGCCCAAAAGCAAGATAGCAATAAGGTTCAGGATGGCCATGAAGCCCATAAAGATGTCGGCCAAGTTCCAAGCCAGGTCAAAGCTATTCACAGCACCATAAAGGATTGCGCAAAGGCAAAGGACGCGGAACACAAACAGCCCCTTCTTGCTGCTGGGGAAGATAAAACGGAAATTGCTTTCAGCATAGAAGTAATTGCCGATAAGGCTGGAGTAAGCAAAGGCGAAGATGGCGAATGTGATGAAGTGAATGCCGCCAACGCCAACGGAATTGTTCACCGCCATCTGCACCAACGGCATACCGTTGAGCGTAGTTGCCACAGCAGGATCCTGTACGTAGAACACCAAAACCATGATTGCAGAACAGGTGCAAATAAGAATGGTGTCGATGTAAACGGAAAGCGTCTGCACCAAACCCTGCTTTACGGGATGCGAAACACTTGCGGTAGCAGCGGCGTTAGGAGCAGAACCCATGCCTGCTTCATTGGAGTACAAACCGCGCTTGATGCCCAACATGATTACCGACCCAGCAAAGCCGCCAAAGATGCTCTGGAAGTCGAATGCTGACTGGAACAAGAGCCCAAAAGCTGCAGGCAGCCAAGTGATATTAGTAACGGTAGTCCAAATAGCAATGGCAATGTAGGCAATAGCCATAATAGGAACAACCAGCGAAGTGATAACGCTGATGCGCTTCTGGCCGCCAAAGATAACCATGGCGGTCATAAGAACCAGAACCAAACCGAAGATAAGCGCCAGGCCATTGGTGCTGTAATCGGGCACATAGTACTCAAGCGCGCTGCAAGCGTTGTAGGCCTGAAGGCCATTGAAACCAAATGCATAGCAAAGGATAAGCAGAACGGCAAACAAAACGCCTACCCACCTGTGGCCCAGCGCCTGTTCGATGTAGTAAGCAGGGCCACCACGGAATTCGCCGCCCTCACCGCGAACCTTCCAAATCTGAGCCAAGGTGCTTTCAACAAATGCGGAAGCAGCACCAAAAATAGCCATTGCCCACATCCAGAAAACCGCGCCCGGACCGCCTACGGCAATAGCGGTAGCCACGCCTGCAATGTTGCCCGTGCCTACGCGGCTAGCGGTGGAAACCATCAAAGCTTGGAAAGATGAAATGCTCTTTTCGCCTTCGACATGCTTCTTTTCGGTTACCTGCCTGAACATATCGCCGATAAAGCGAATCTGCACGAACTTGGTGCGGAAGCTAAAGTAAACGCCTGCTGCAACCAAAAGGATGAGCAGGATGTAGGTGTACATAAAGCTGTCCACCACACCGGTAAGCTCAACCAGGAGTGAATTAATGTCCATAAATCCCCTATCCATAAGAACGCCCCTTGCCAGGGGCGCAAAACGTTTGAGCTAAAAATTGTACAACATAGGCAAATTTCGTGGGCCGTGACATGTTAAAAGCTTCGCGAATGAAACTAACGCTTGCCTATTCAGGCTGTAATGCGGATGGCTCTGCAAATGAAGCTTGCTCCACCTTATTCGGGCTGCAATGCGGAATCCAAAATGCTTACCAGCGATTCCAGCCTGTCGGGCCCAACAACCGACCCTTGCGATTCGAATTCGCCATATTCGCCGTTCAAATGCACGCGCCACTGGAAGGAAGTTTCGGCGGGCTTGAACGAAACGTACTCATCGTTCCAATACCCTATGCCACTTTCCCGCACCTTTCCCCAAAGCAAGCGCGCTTCTAAAGTGTCGATAGGGCGATCGATATGCCCCTCGTCGCCATCAACAACCAGCCAAGAGCGAATCTCGGCACCAGTGATCGAAGCGGGCGCATCGGCATCAGAATGGTAGAAATCCACGATGAAATCGCGTAGGCCGTTTTCGTTTTTATCGTCTTCGCCCGTTAGGGATACAAATAACGAATGCGGAAGCTCCATCACGCGGCGGCGATGCGCCAAGCGTAAGCGTTCGGCAGCAAACTTCTTACGCACAATAACAATGGTTCCTTCGGCGTTTTCGTATACGCCAGCAGCAATAGGCATGCCAAAGGAGTCGAGCATATCGCCATCCCAGTTAAATGAAGCACCTGCGCAAAGAGGCTGAAAGGTGGGCAAATTCGGCGTGCCAGACAATCGCTCAATACCAGCTTTGGCCTGTTCGAGCGACTTTTTGTAGTAGCTGAAGCCCTCTTCTATAGCACATTCATAGCGCTGTGCGGCCTGGCAATAAAACGGATAGGCAGCAATTGGATCGGCATCTACGCCGGTGCCCTTTTCGTAGCATTTTGCTAAACGCAGGGCCAACCCCGCCGTGCAGGCTACATCGTCTACCGACTGAGCAAGATCGTAACCCATGTCGTAGAGCTTGAAAGCCTTTTCAGAATCTGCAGGCACCGAGCTTCCGTACAAAAGGCAATCGCCGTACTTCATGGCACCTTCGGGGTTGCCCATCTTCATGCCACGATAGTAATAATCGGCCGCCTTTGCCTTGTCGGCAATTCCTAAACGGCCGTATTCATAAACGTAGCCAAGGTTTACCGCTGCCTGGTCATTGCCAAAACTAAGGCTCTTTTCATAGCAAATTGCAGCCTTTTCAAATAGGGCCACGGAACGTTCTTCCATAGCCAAGTCGTATAACCCCGCACCAATTTTCAAAGAAAGCGCCCCATTGGCCAGACGGTCTTTTTCTTCGTCATATTCAGGTGCAAAAAGCTGGATTTCGTTAACCGAAGCAACTTCTTCGCCGACTGTATCTTCCATTTTTCACACCTCCCAATTAACCAAAGCGCACCAGAAATAACTTAGGCATAACCATAATGCTTGCGAAGCGACATAAGGAATATAGCGGTGATAATAACCGACATGCATTCAGCAACAATAATGGCCGACCAAATGCCCATTTCACCAAAAAGCGGAGGCAGAATTAGAATGGCAGCCACCTCAAACACTAACGTGCGCAAGAAGGAAATAACGGCAGAAACCAAGCCATTGTTCAATGCTGTGAAGAAGGCAGAGCCAAACATGCTGAAGCCCATAAGCAGAAATACAAAGCAGTAAATTGATAGCGCGTGAACGGTAAGCTCTGTTACCCCCTCGTCATAACCAACAAACAACATGGCCAGCGGGCGCCCGAACAAAAGCGCCACCGCTGTAAGCACAACGCCCGCGCAAGCAATGATGCGAAGGCTCTTGCTAAACAAGCCAGAAAGCTCCGTTTTATTTCCTGCCCCATATTGGAAGCTGATTAAAGGCGAAACGCCTACGCCGTAGCCCATAAATACCGACCCGAATATCCACATCACATAAGAAATAACGCCATACGCTGCCACGCCATCAGAGCCCAAGTACGCCATGAGTTGGTAGTTGTACAGCATGCCAACCAGGCTCATAGAAATATTGGTTACCAGCTCAGAAGAACCATTAAAGCAGGCTTTCCCTAAAGCTCTGAAATCCATGAGAGCTTTTCCCAGGCGAAGCGTATCGGCGCGTTTTCCGATGAACACAAGTAGCGGTAAAGTACCGCCTAAAACTTCGCTTACCGCCGTGGCAACGGCAGCGCCAGCAAGGCCCCATCCCAGGCCAATAATCAAAACAGCATCCAATACGATGTTGGCAATACCAGCGCAGAGCTCTACGGCCAGGCCAACTTTTGGCTTTCCTGCCGCAGAAAGGTAGCTTTGAAATGAGGTTTGCAGCATTAGAAAGGGCAACGAAAAGGCCAGGATGCTGCCGTAAACAACCGCTTCCTCGAGCAAATTGCCAGAGGCGCCCATCAACTGACCCACGGGGCGCACGAATATAAATACAATTGCTCCGCAAACAATGCCAACCGCAAAGGTGACGTAGATAAGCATCGAAAATAAGCCGTTGGCACGCTTTGGATTGTCTTCGCCCAGCGTTTTAGCCACAAGCGCCGTACCGCCCGAGCCGAACATATAGCCCAGCGCGCTCATCATCATCACAAAGGGATAGATAAGGTTAAGCGCAGCGAACGATTCCATGCCAACGCAATTTGAAACGAAAAGTCCGTCAACAATGCCATACACCGAAGTGAGCATCATCATGCCGGACACCGGAGCGGTGTAACGCAGCAAGGCGCCCAAAGAAAAATGATCAGATATCTTCATTTTGGTTGCCATAAAGCAGCCAGCCTTTCGCACTAATTTGCATTGATTACCAGCATACTTGTTTGCTGCGCGAAATTCATCAAACAGCTCGGCAACCAAATTGCCTACAATGCAGATATCGAAAGGATAGAAATGAATATCTGTGTTTTCTGCTCAAGCGCAAGCAACCTAAGTGAGCAATATATCCAAGCTTCTGTTGAACTGGGCCGCGCCATAGCCAACCATGGTCACACCCTGGTTTTTGGCGGCTACGACATGGGCTTGATGGGCTCTACCGCCAAGGCTGCCGTCGAAGCAGGCGGCAAGGTTATCGGCGTTACCACGGTTGGCCTTTCCCGGAAAGGGCGCCGCAGCGTTGCTGGCATCGAGGTGCGCGAAACCGAAAGCCTTAGTGCCCGCAAAGATGAAATGGTGGCTCTATCCGATGCCTTTGTTACCCTTCCCGGCGGCCTGGGAACATTCGATGAGTTTTTCAGTGTGCTATCCCAGGTAAAGGCCGGCGAAATTGAGGGCAAAAGCGCGCTGATGGACGTAGAAGGTTTTTTTGACCCGTTGGTTCAAATGCTTGACGAAGCCACTGCAAAAGGCCTTAACAACATAGATTGGCGTACCATCGGCAACTGCTTCAACGATGCAGAAAGCCTTCTTGCGTGGCTCGAAGAATAGCGCCTCGACGCAAATTGCTGGCTTAACCTGGCGGCGCACCCTGCCGGTTTAACCTGGCAGATACTTTAGCTTCAGGTTAAATCGGTACCCAAACAAACAAGAAGAAAAAAGCCCTGGTATGCCAGGGCTTTTTATATGCATATTTGGGGCTAGCTTACGCCAACCAGAAACTATTGCTGCTTCTTGTGATATGCGATGTAGTACGCCATGCCAACAAACAGCGCGCCGCCCACGATATTACCCGGAACCGTAGCGCTCCAGTTCCACAGCGCGCCGCCCCAGTTAACAACCGAAGCATCGCCTAAGCCAACAGATGCCAGCAGAATGCCAAAGGGCAAGAAGAACATGTTGGCAACGCAGTGCTCAAAACCACAAGCAACAAAAGCTGCGATGGGAAGCATTACGCCAAACACCTTATCAACTACGCTCTTGGCGGCGTAGGAAACCCAAACAGCCAAGCACACCAAGAAGTTGCACATAATGCCCTTGAAGAACAGCGTTACCCAATCGGGCGTCATCTTGCCAGCGGCAACACTTACGATGGTTTGCCCAACCTGGCCGCCGTTCATTCCCTGGAAGTTAGCCATATACACACAGCCAACCATGATAATTGCGCCAACAAAGTTGCCAATAAAAACTACTATCCAGTTTTTGAGTACGGCTCCCCAGGTTATCCGTTTGGCGGTAGCGGTCATAACAATCATGGTGTTGCCGGTAAACAGCTCGGCGCCGCAAACAACAACCAACATCAGGCCGCACGAAAACAGAATGCCGCCCAACACGCGCTGCGCCGCAAACGGAAGGCCCGTATCGCCCACTACCAGCAAGAAAAACATAGCGCCCATTGAAATAAAGGCACCAGCCATAATGGAGAGCATGAAGGACTGCTTAAAGCTCATAGCGGTTTTAGACACGCCAAGGTCTTCGGCTTTCTGCTCAATCTGAGCAGGTGCCAGTTGATCGGGTTTGGGTAAAACTGCTTTCAATTCCTCAAGTTCCATGCCATTCTCCTCTTCAAAATGTGCGCAACCTTGCGCAAAGCAATATCAAACTCTACATTCCCAAGGAAAGTTAGAACGCATTCAGATAAAGGTACAGGCGTAGATAGCTCTAATTATCCGTAAACGGATAACGTGATGGAATTCTTCTACCTTGAGAATAGATTCTTTAACTAACTACGAAATTGCTTCATAAGCGCTTGGGTGCCTAAATCGCCATAACCCCGCTCTTGAAGGGTTTCGTAATCGGAAAGCACCGTGCCTAGCATGTCCAGCTCAAGGCCACTCGCTTCAGCTTCGCCCTTAGCAAGACGAAGATCCTTTACCAGGTGTTTCAAAAAGAAGCCAGGGGCATAATCGTCGTCGATGATCTTTGGGCCAAAAGAATCTAGTTGCTTGCTGCCAGCGGCACCAGTGGCCAACGCCTTCATAACCAAGGGCAAGTCCAGACCCTTCTTTTCTGCATAAGCGAAAGCCTCTACAACGCCGGAAAGGCTGCCGGCAATCATAATCTGATTGGCAAGCTTGCAATGCTGGCCTGCACCTGCTCCGCCAAAACGGTTGATGTTGGTACCCATAGCTTCGAATAGTGGCATGCAGGCCAGATAATCTTCTTCCGCACCGCCAACAAGAATAGAAAGGGTGCCAGCTTTTGCGCCCGTATCGCCGCCAGTGACGGGGGCATCCAACACATGGAAGCCGCGCTTAGCGCCTTCTTCGGCAATACGCTGGGCAAGAGCAGGGCTTGTGGTGGTCATGTCAATTAGGTAAGTACCCTCGTCAGCAGAATCCAGAATATTGCCAGCGTTAAAGTAAACCTCTTCAACATCGGCCGGGAATCCAACAATGGTAATTACCGCATCGCGGCCTTTTACGGTCTCGGCAATGCTAGCGTGCAGAATTGCGCCATCGGCAACAACATCGGCAACCTTACTGGGAGTGCGAGCAAAAATATGAACCTCGAAGCCAGCCTTCATCAGGTTTCGCACCATCGATTTGCCCATAATGCCAACGCCAACAAACCCAACCGTTTTCACAAGATACTCCTAACGCCACATTGCTTTTGCAAGGAATGCTATCAAGAACAACGGTGTACCACTCCCCCATTCGGCAAGCGGTTTGTATGCATTAGCTTGTGTTTCGGATTGACCGTGTTGGGGTAGAGCCCACTGGACCCATCAAGTCACCTTTAGTGACATTGCAACATGGGCCAAGCTCACAAGGAAGGTTACTTCGCCGTCCCGCAGCTGGAGCACTTGTACCCCGTGGTCTTTGTTTCGTCATAGGCTGCAGAGACAAGAACCTGCTCGTCATATGCGGCCGACACACAAACATACTTACTTACAGTTCCCCCTTTAGCATTGTCCATGGATAGCACATGTTCTTTAATATGAGACCGTGATGGGTTATAAGCTCCGCAGTCTTTGCATACCATTACCTCTTCATATACCCCCTTATGATGGACGGTCTTGTACTGAGCGTCGTGGTGGACGGTCTTGGTTACCGCCACCCAGTTATGCTCGTGCGCAGATTGGGAGCTTCCGCCAGCCGAGCCGCTGCTGGAGCTGCCCCCCCCGGAGGCGGCCTGCGAGCCGGAGGACTGGGTCACGGAAGAGGGCGCCTTCTGCTGGGCCTCCTGCTTGGCGGCCGATGCGTCCTTGCCCTCGGCCTTTGCCGTCGCGGTGGCGTTGGCCACCTCGGCCTTGGCGTCGACCTGCTCCTTGTTGGCGTTGGGGCTGGCGGATGCGTTCGCGATCACCTTCTCGACGGCGGCCTTGCCGGCGTCGCCGGACAGCGTGGAGTCGCCCTTCTCGACGGCCGTCGTTGCGGCGTCGATGATGGCGTTCAGGTCGTCTGCGGTCACCTGGTCGGCGGGGACCTGCTCGAAGGCGGCCTCTGCCTTGGAAGATGAGCCCTCGACCTTCACAGAGGCGGCCTCGGGCACCTTGTAGATGGAGCCGTCGGCATTGATGGCGGAGACCCACTCAACGGTGTAGTCGCCGCCCTTGAGGGCCATGGACCTGTCTCCAGACGCGGTGAACGCATGGTAGGTGTCCACGGCGGCGCCGTCGCCGTCGGTGCCGCTGATATGCGCGATCATCGGCGAGCTCTCGTCGGTCCAGTTCTCGGCCGTGATGGCGAACTCGACGGCGGATTCGGCCGCCTGGGAGCCTGCCGGCTCCGCTGCCTGCTCGGCCGCCTGCCCCTCTTCGGCCGGGGCGGGCTGCTGGGAGGCGACGGCCACGCCTGCGCCTATGCACGCCACGACCGCCACTGCGGCGATGCCTGCGGCCACGCCCTTTCGCTTGGCGGTCCACCAGCTCCCGCTCCCCGCCTCCGGGGCCTCCTCGGCGGAGGCGGCCCCAGGGGCCTTGGGCATCTCCTCGGTTGCCTCCGGCGCCGCAGCACCGGCCTGGTTCTTCTCTTCTTCTGTGCTCATATCTATCTCCTCACGCTAGTTGCTTGCTTTTGTCTGGCCATGCTCGCCGCCCGGCCCGCTCCTGTAGACCGCGGCGCCATATGGCGGCTCCGCGCCGGCATAGGACTCGATCGGCATCAGGGTGCGCATCACCACGAGCGCGGCATCGAGCTATTAGCTTCACCGTTCAGGTTCAGAGCATTCAAGAGAGTTTCGTCCACTTCGCAACCCTTGAGACCATCATCTGGCTCTGTAGTGAACTGCGAAAAATTTTCATTTGGCATTTAGACTACCCCCCCCCGACATACCAGGTCAAGGGCGATTTTTGCTGAAAGGCAGCAAGGAGCATGAATTGAAAACGCAAGGGAGCATATAGCAAAAGACACAGGGCCATAAACCGCCGAAGGGGATAAGCGATATGCCAAGGGCAATAAAAAAGCCCGCCGATGGCGAGCCTTAAATTTAGATGGTGTCGGAGGCGGGATTTGAACCCGCACGCCCGGTAAAGTGGGCACTAGCACCTCAAGCTAGCGTGTCTGCCGTTCCACCACTCCGACGTATGTTGCTGCGTGCTTGTAGCGAAGCAGCGATAGATATATTACCAAAACCAATGTGCCGTGCAAGGGCTAATTTGAACTTTTTTAAACGCTACCCTGCCTTAGCCAATTAAGCCTGTCCATTAGCCTCTTCGATAAGCTTTTCTATAACAGCCCATTCGCTTTCAGACTCAATTTCTACAAGCGAAATAGCAGCCATATTGGTTTTATCGTTAAACTCAACCTGTTCGGGCACGTAGCTAGAGGCATACACCAACGTATTGCCCTCGTCGTCTACCTGATTATCGGTATACACAATGTAGCTTTTGCCGTTCTCGGTATTCTCAAACGTAAAAAGCGTTTCGCACTCAACAATGCGCCCATCTGGATTGATGGCATTAAAGCGTACATTTTGTTGAAACTTACTCTTGTCGCTCATAAAACCCCTATCGGTTCTTGCACATTTGCCACTTATACAAAGAAGGCGACCACCGGGCCGCCTTCCAAAAAGCTCGTTTTAAAGCCTATTAGCCGTTGATGGAGCCCTGTGGGTACACAATCATGAGCACGATAAGCGAAATGAAGAAGATGATGGCAAGAATAATGGTAATGCGATCGAGGTTCTTTTCCACAACGCTAGAACCCGTCTGGTTGTTATACACGGCGCTTGCGATCATGTCACTTACGCCAGTGCCCTTACCGGAGTGAAGAAGAACGAAAACTACCAAGCCAATGCCAGAAATTACCAGCAGAACCGTGAAGATGATTGCAACAATAGACAACGTAAAATCCTTACCTAATTTGGTCTCACGAAACAGTGATTATAGGAAACATCTCTTCGATAAACAAGGGAAAACAACTAAGCTTCATGCGCAGCTTCAATAAGCTGACGGAAGCTATCGGCCTTCAAGGAAGCACCGCCAACCAAGCCGCCGTCGATATCCGGCTGAGCCAGTAGCGATTCAACATTGCCCTCGTTCATGGAGCCGCCGTAAAGAATGCGGGTGGCTTCAGCAACTTCAGCGCTGAATTCTTCCGCAAGTACTTTGCGGATTGCGCCGCAAACCTCTTCAGCTTGCTCGGGCGTAGCGGTGCGGCCCGTGCCAATAGCCCAAATAGGCTCGTAGGCAACAACAACCTGCCCCATATCCATATCGTCCAAGCCGGCCAGGCCAGCGCGTACCTGAGCGCAAATAAACTCCAGGTAATCGCCGCTATCGCGCATTGCCAACGATTCGCCCACGCACATGATGGGTGCAATCTCGGCTGCGATAAGAGCCTTTACCTTCTGGTTTACCGTGGTGTCGGTTTCGTTGAACATCTCGCGACGCTCAGAATGGCCCACGATGCAATATTCGCAGCCTGCATCCTTAATCATGGGAATAGAAATTTCACCGGTGAAGGCTCCGCTTTCTTCCCAATGGCAGTTTTGAGCACCAACGGCAATATCGGTTTTATCGAAATCGATAACCGTAATAGCCGACTTGATGTCGATTGCGGGCGGGCAAACAACAATGTCTACGCCTTCCCAATTGCGGTTGTACTGATTGCACAGCTGCTGGGTAAGAACCACCGTTTCGGGGATGGTCTTGTTCATTTTCCAGTTGCCAGCCATAAGGTACTTGCGCATGATGCCTCCTCTACTTCAGGGCTTCAACGCCAGGAAGGGCTTCGCCCTGCACCAATTCCATAGATGCACCGCCACCAGTGGAAATGAAGGTCATTTCGTTGGCGAGGTTGAACTTGTTTACAGCAGCAACGCTATCGCCGCCACCAATGATGGTATCAGCATCCTTGTTGGCCGCAACCGCCAGGGCTACACCCTTGGTGCCAGCTTCGTAGCTGCTCATTTCGAAAACGCCCATGGGGCCGTTCCAGAACACCGTCTTAGCGCCAGCGATAGCCTGAGCATATGCCTTGGTGGTTTCAGGACCAATGTCCAAGCCCATCATGTTGGAAGGAATTTCTGCAACAGAAGTGGTTTTTTGCTCTGCGTCGTTAGCGAACTCGCTTGCACACACAACATCGGTGGGTAGAAGGATGTTAACGCCCTTTGCCTTTGCCTTTTCAAGCATAGCGCCGGCACGCTCAACCCAGTCCTGTTCCATAAGCGAAGTGCCTACGGTGTAGCCCTGAGCCACCAAGAAGGTGAAGCACATGCCACCACCAATAATAAGCGTGTCGCACTTGTCGATTAATGCATCGATCACTGCAACCTTGTCAGATACCTTGGAGCCGCCAAGAATGGCAACAAAAGGATGATTGGGGTTATCAAGCATAGAAGTAAGAGTGGATACTTCCTTGGTCATAAGAGCGCCAGCATAAGCAGGCAGATACGCTGCCACGCCAGCCGTAGAGGCATGGGCACGATGAGCTGCGCCAAAGGCATCGTTTACGTAAACATCGCCCAGGCTTGCCAGCTCCTTGGCAAATTCAGGGTCATTCTTCTTTTCGCGCTTATCGAAACGCAGGTTTTCCAGCAAGCACACATCGCCATTGTTCAAGCCGGCTACAGTGGCCTTGGCAGATTCGCCAATGGTGTCGGCAGCAAATGCAACAGGCTTGCCCAAAACCTTGGAAAGGTGCTCGGCAACGGGCTTCAGAGAAAATTCTGCCTGATACCCCGTACCATCAGGACGGCCCAGGTGGCTGCACAGAACAACCTTTGCACCACGCTCAACCAAATTCTTGATGGTAGGCATAGCTGCCTGAATGCGCGTGTCGTCGGTAACGGTAGTGCCGTCCAGCGGAACGTTGAAATCAACGCGGCACAAAACGCGCTTTCCAGCTACATCGGCATCGGTGTAGGTTTTAACTTCGCTCATAGTAGGAAACCTTCCTCTTTCACAGAAAAAGAGAGCCCCGCAATGTGAGCTCTCTTTAAATTAACTTAGCAGGCCTTAGCCTTACATCATGATCTTTGCCAGATCCTTAACGCGGTTGGAGTAACCCCATTCGTTGTCGTACCAAGAAATGCACTTAACCAGGTTGCCCTTGCCGCCCAGAACCATGGTGAGCTTGGAGTCAAACAGCGAAGAGTGATCGTTGCCAACAATGTCGGCAGAAACAATAGGATCTTCGACGTATTCCAGAATGCCCTTCATGGCACCTTCAGAAGCCTTCTTCATAGCAGCGTTAACTTCTTCGATGGTTACCTCGCGCTCGAGTTCTACCGTAAGGTCGACCATAGAGCCGTCGGGGGTGGGAACGCGGGTAGCGAAGCCGTCCAGCTTGCCCTTGAGTTCGGGCAGAACCAAAGCCACCGCACGAGCAGCACCAGTAGTGGTAGGAATCATGGAAAGGTTAGCGGCGCGAGCGCGGCGCATGTCTTTGTGGGACTGGTCCAAGATCTTCTGGTCGTTGGTGTAGGAGTGGATGGTGTTCATGAAGCCACGCTTGATGCCAAATTCGTCCATAAGAACCTTGGCAAAAGGTGCAAGGCAGTTGGTGGTGCAAGAAGCGTTGGAAACGATGTTGTGCTTTTCCTTATCGTAAAGGCCATCGTTTACGCCCATAACAATGGTGATGTCTTCATTCTTGGCAGGTGCCGTGATAAGAACCTTCTTTGCGCCAGCCTCGATGTGCTTCTTGGCAAGGTTTGCATCGGTGAAGAAACCAGTGGATTCAATAACAATGTCGATGCCCAGCTCGCCCCAAGGAAGGTTCAGAGGTTCGCGATCCCCAAATACGCGAATTGCATGACCGTCAACTACGATGCCTTCGCCTTCAACCTTAACCTCGTCATAAACGCGGCCATGGATGGAGTCGTACTTAAGAAGATGAGCATTTGCTTCCACGCTGCCCGGATCGTTGATTGCAACGATATCGAATGCAGGATCCTTTTCCATTGCGCGGAATACGAGTCGACCGATACGACCGAAGCCGTTGATTGCGACCTTGGTTGCCATGTGGCTCCCCTTTCATGCTTGTTACACATAACCGTGCGGCACTAGGCGCGCACGTACTCATTGTAACGTAAAGCCCCTGCTGCGCCTTGCAGTTCGTAGCTCAAATGTTTCTTATAAGTGTCATACGGCAATAAATAACCGATTAGCGGGAATAACAAGCAGCAATTTTGTTCCACAGTTTTGCTGCACACGGCAATTAAATTAACGGTACTTTGCCGCCAGCTGCTCGATGCGGCGAACACGGTGGTAAATGGCCGATTTTGAAAGCGGCGGAGTTGCGCGCTCGCCAAGTTCTTTAAGCGTTGCATCGGGGTACGTTACCCGTAGGCGAATGTAATCTTGCAAGGCACTTGGAAGCGTTTTAATGTCCTCATGCTCAAGCAAGGTGCGAATGGCCTGAATTTGATCGAGTGAAGCTGCCGATGTTTTGGCCTGGTTGGCAATTTCGGCATTAACCCTTCGATTCACTTCGTTGCGAACGCTTTTAACCACGCGCTCATTTTCCATCTTGAGCGCACTTTGATGAGCACCCACAAAGGCCAGGAATGCAGAAATTGCTGCACCAGATTTAAGGTACACCGTATGGGAATTGCGGCGCTCAACCACCTTGGCATGTATGTCTTTGGAAGCCAGCAATTCAACGATGTCGTTTGCCATGGTTTGCGATTCAACCGTAAGCTCAAAGTGAAAATCGCCTTTGGGGTTGGAAACAAAACCGCTGCCTAGGAACACACCGCGCATGTAGGCGCTGGCACAGCACGATTTCTTAACCAGATCAGGGTCGATGCCGCGCTTTAAGCCCGAATCGCCGATGATACCCAGCTCTTTAAGCGCTTCGTTTAAACCAGGCTGCGCGGGCACGTCAATTAACCAGTTTGGTGTTTTGTGCAGCACGCTGCGCCGCATAGTAAGGTCCGTCTTGAGTGAATACATGCTATGAAGCGCGCTGATTATGAAGCGTGCAACCTGTGGGACGTCGGTCGAAATTTCCAAACGGAAATGCCCTGCTCCACTCAAAAAGATAGAACCCTCAATGCGTAATAGCGCAGCAAGCGTAGCTTCGTTGCAGTGCGAGCACGTAGGCTCCACATGGGAAAGCTCTTCTTTTACTTCGCTTGTGAACGACAAAGCCTAAACACCCCCATGAATGCATCGGCCAGCGCCTGCGGGTCGTGCCAAGTTGGGCGAACGGAATCTACCATGTTGCGAAGCATTACCACGGGGCCCTGGCTTTGAATGGCATCGATGTCTTCCTGAGAAATGCGCACTGAACGGATGTGCTGCGAAAGGTTAACGCCATCGCGGGCTTCGGTCATTGCGCTTTTCTGCGAACCCGGGCCGGCAACAGCTTCAAACGAACCGGTGCTGAAATGCTCTTTCTTAACAGGGCCTGGCGAATGAATAAGGGCGTAGTCCAAGCACCCGCGCATGCCGTGGTTAAGCAGGGCTTCCACGTGTTCGCGCGCAGAAAGCCCCCAGGTTTCACCTTGCTGGTCGGCCAAGCTGCACACGAATACCGTGCGCGCGTTGGATTGGCGAATAGCATCTACGATACCGGGCACCAACAGGTTGGGAATGATGGAGGTAAACAAAGAACCTGGGCCCAGAACCACGATATCGGCCTGACGGATAGCCCTAAGCGCCTCAAGGTAAGGAAGGCACTGGTCGGGCGATTCGAGCCATACCTGCTCAAGCGCAGTAGACGACTTGCCAGCAACCGACTGCCCGCGCAACGTTCGGCCATCAAGGGTGCGAGCACACAAAGTAACGTTATTAAGCGTGGAAGGATACACATGCCCGCGTGCACCAAGCAGCTGACCGCAGATTTTAATGGCTTCTGGGAACGAGCCTGTAGCTTCTTCCAAAGCGCTGAGCATCAAGTTGCCCAACGTATGATTGCGAGCAAAATCAAAGCGGTATTTAAATGCTTTGGTTAGCGGATCGTCGGGGTTTTGGGCAAACGCCGCCAAGCATTTACGAATATCGCCTGGTGGGGTTACGTGAGCTTCTTCGCGCAAAATGCCCGTAGAGCCGCCATCGTCTGCCATAGCAACCACGGCAGAGGTCTGCACGCCCAAAGCCAAAAGCGTTTTGATGCTCATGGGCGCACCAGTGCCGCCGCCGATTACAACTGCTTTAAGCCGACTTGGGTCGACATCGCAGCGCTTAGCAGCCTCAAACCCTGTAGGGCCAACGGCCTTAAACGCCTGCGTGGACGATTCGTCGATACTGAAGCCCGGGCTGGGGGCAGCATGCTTTGGGAAGGAAAGGCTCATTTGGTGGCCTCCTTCGAAGTGTCCGCCAGGGCAATATCGCGATGCGAAACGTTTACGTTGTAGCCCTGCTTGGCCAAAAATTCACCGGTTTTACCAGCCAAAACAACACTACGATGCTGGCCGCCCGTGCAGCCAACGCCAATAACAAGTTGCTGCTTGCCTTCGGCAACATACCCTGGCATTACGCAGTTAAGTAAGTTTTCCCATGCAGCCAAAAACGTATCGGTTTCACTGTGTCCAAGCACAAAATTCTGAACCTCGGCATCAAGGCCGGTAAGCGCACGAAGCTCAGGCACATAGAAAGGATTGGGCAAAAAGCGCACATCGATAACGATATCGGCATCGGCAGGTGCACCATGCTTGAAGCCAAAAGAGTAAACCATTACGTCCATGCCCTCTTGCTGGCTTTCCCTGGAATACAGGCGACGCAGCTCCTCACGAAGCTGGCGAGTGCTCATGTCGGAAGTGTCCAAATATGAATCGGCCAGTTTGCGCAGTTCTTGGGTTAAATTGCGCTCATAGGCAATAGCCTGGCCGATAGTGCGCGAATTGTTAATGCACAGCGGGTGGCGCCTGCGCGATGCCTTGTAGCGCGCAATGAGCACGCTATCGCGCGCATCCAAAAAGATAATGCGGAAGGTAATACCTGCTGCTTCCATGTTGGCAAGCTCGCCTAGCAGCTGGTCAAAGTACTCCAGGTTGCGGGCATCGCACACAATGGCCAGCTTGCGGCCAATTTCTTCTTTTCCAGGAACGCTTGCCAAGCTGATCATATTCATAATCAGCGATGGAGGCAGGTTATCGATGCAGAAATAGCCAAGGTCTTCGAAAGTGTGCATGGCCTCGGTACGTCCCGCACCGCTCATGCCGGTAATAACCACCACATCAGGGCCAAGGCTTTGAGGAGATTCGGGCTCGGTAGCTACTTCGGCCGGTGCCTGATTTTGATTTTGTTCTTCGCTCATAACTACCCTCCTGGGTTCGTGAAGTTAATCGCTTAACGGGTTATGCCCTGGGTGCGTTTCCTTCTTCACGCTGTATTGCTTCAGTACAGCATACACGTCTTCGGCAACCTGATCTGGCACGACATGCGCTTGTTGAATTTGCTCCAAGCTGGCGTTTCGCAATGATGAAAATGAGCCGAATGCTTTGAGCAGTGCCTTTTTGCGCTTTGGGCCCATACCAGGCACTTCGTCCAAAATACTAGTGGTCATTCCTTTGCCGCGCAGTTCCCTATGGAAGGTAATGGCAAACCTATGGGCCTCATCGCGCACCTGTTTTACCAAATACAGACTGGGGCTACCGCCGGGAAGCACAACAGGGCCGGAATCTTGCCATGGCACGAACAGCTCTTCGTCGCGCTTGGCCAAGCCGCAAATGGGAATATCGCCTGCACCTAATTCGCTAAGTTGCGCAATAGCTGCAGTGAGCTGGGGTTTGCCACCGTCCAAGATGATAAGGTCGGGGCGCTTACCAAAACGCTCGTCTTCAAGGCGTTCTTTGCAATAACGACGCGCCATAACCTCGCTCATCATGGCAAAGTCGTTTGCCTCTTCCGATTCCATGCGAATCTTGAAGCGGCGATATTGGCTTTTATCGGGCCTGCCGTTGGTAAACACCACCATTGAAGCCACCGAGTAGCGCCCATGAATAGTAGAAATATCGAAGCATTCAATACGCATGGGCGGAGCGTCTAGCGCAAGAGCGCTTTCCAGCTGAAGCAAGGCATCGTTGATGCGATCGTCGTCGTAACTACTGCGGGCCTTGTAACGCATAAGAACATGGCGTCCGTTGCGATTTGCCATATCCATCAATGCCGCCTTTTCGCCACGTTGCGGCACGGTAAAGTGCACTTTTGCACCATGAACGCTGGCAAGCTTTTCGGTAAGCCATTCTTCGATTACGTCAGCATCTTCGGGGATATGCTCAACAATCAACTCATGCGGGATGCTTTCGGTAGTGCCGTAATAGCGCAGCACAAACATGCGCAGAAGCTCAGCTTCAGGAACATCTTTGCCTTTGTTGAAGATGAACTCGTTGGCGTTCATGATGCGGCCTTCGCGCAACACCAACACGGCAATGCCCGCGATGGTTTCTTCGCGGTAAATGCCAATCACATCAGCGTTGAGCCTGTGAGCCGATACGGCATTTTGCTTGGTGGCCAGCGATTCCACTGTTTGGATGCGCTGTTTTACGCGTGCTGCACGCTCAAAGTCCAAATTGGCAGCCGCCTGCTGCATTTCATCGTTCAGCTCTTCTAGAAATTCCTTGTGCTGACCCGATAAAAAGCGCTCAACCTTGGCAACCTGTGTTTGGTAACACTCAGGCGTAATGGACCCGCAGCAAGCACCAGGCGCCAAGCCTACGTGCGAATCGAAACAAGGCCTATCGGTTAGCTCAACCTCTTCGTAGGTTGAAGCTTCCAATTTTCGGGTAAGGCGTCGCCACTCGGCACAGCTCGTAGAGCAAATAGGCACAACGCGCCTCACGATATCTACCAAGTTACGAGCAGCCTTGCTGTCGGTGTAAGGGCCAAAATACCTGGTAGAAGCTTTGTGCTTTTCGCGGGTGTACTTAATTGCTGGAAACACATCGCCTTTGGTAATAGCAATGAACGGGTAGGTTTTGTCGTCTTTGAAGTCGGCGTTGAAGTACGGAGCGTATTGCTCGATGAGGTTGCGCTCTAGCACTAAGCTTTCATGCTCGTTTGCGGTTACCACGTATTCAAACGAGTCAATCTGCGAAACAAGCAGCGGAATCTTAGCGCGATCGTCCTGAAAGTTAACGTACTGACGCATACGGGCGCGCAGCTGTTTAGCTTTGCCAACGTAAATTACCGTGCCGTGCTTATCTTTCCACAGGTAACAGCCAGGCTCTGTAGGCACACTGGCAAGCTGGTCCTTTAGTAGTTGTAGCTTTTCCTGGTCCATGGCATAAGCCTACACTTGCTCTTCCACGTCAATCATCATCAGCGAAACGTTGTCGCGCATGTCCTTCGCTTGGGCACGGGTAAGGTTGCCAGAAGCGTAGAAGTCTTGAATTACCTCTATTTCGAGGCTAAAGGCACGACGCTGAATTTCTTCGATACTTACCATGGCGCTTTCCATAGCCACCGAGGTTACCGTGGCGTCCGACTGGTCGAATACCGAAAGGGCACGCTCGTGCGAAATCATGAGCTTTGCCACAACCTCGCTAGGATAATCGGGGTTATTTACCAGGTTCTGCAAGTATTCAACGGCAGCACGCTCGGCAAATTCACGTACGCGATCCATGGATTCTTTTGCCTCGTCGTTAGAAGTGCTGAATATGCCACCAATACCGCGCCTTACCGCGCCTACGGCATTACGCATGCGTACAAGCCGAATGCGCGCAGAACTTCGCTCTTCCTTGGAATGCGCAATGAGGGCCTTTTGATGAGAGAGCCTACGAACAAATTCATAAGCATCGTAAGAATCAAGCTGCTTGCGCTCCACGGCCTCCATCAGCTTTGCACACTGATAATCGATAACCGCAATACGCACCCTTGCCACAGCCGGCTCTTCAATATCGGCCAAGTTGCGGATAGTTCGGATTCGGTTGTTGTAGGAAGATACAACCATCTTGGTTTGCTGATCGTCTTCTTCGGTAGAGTCAGCCATAAGACGTTCGATCACAGTGCGCAGGATCTCGATTTTTGTGCGATTAAGCTCTTCGATGTCTTCTTCATCTTCTTCAACTTCCTTCGGGGCAAGCGCCGGAAGCAGGAAGTTTGCCAGCAAAAGCGTGCACACAATTACGCCAGAAGCCAAAAAGATTATGAGCGAGCGCTGCGGGAAAGAAGAACCATCGCTCAGCAGATACGGAATAGTAAATGCAATGGAAAGCGTGATGGCGCCCTTGGGGCCACCAACAGTGGTAATAAGCGCGCTCTTGAGCATTTTTTTGCCAAACTTTTCGCGCTTACCGGTATCGGGGTTTCGAACGATACGCTCCATCACAACAGCCCACACCAAACGAAGCACCACGATAATGGCAGTAATTGCCAACACGTAGCCGATAAGGGCGAAATTATCGATATACAAGTTATCCCACGAAGACTTCATTGCATTGGGAAGCTGCATGCCCAGCAACACAAACACAATGCCGTTAAGCGTAAAGCTGACCACATTCCAAACGCTGGAAAGTGCGATATTCAAGCGGCTTTGATAGGGAGAGATCTTGCGATCGCGGAACATGCTCCACACAATGCCGCAAGCAACAACCGCCAAGATGCCAGACACCTCAAGCAGTTCGCCAAGCAAGAACACAACGAAGGGCATCGACACCTCAAACAGCACATGGAACGTAATAACGTCCAAGCCCATTTCGCGGATTTTCTTGTTGATGAACAGGAAGATGATTGCCAGGAAAATGCCCAGAACGATACCGCCAAGAAAGCTATTGGCAAACGAATACGTAGCATTCATGAGCGAGAAGGCGCCGGTTACTGCAGCGCTAATGGCAAACTGAAAGCACACAACGCCCGATGCGTCATTGATTAATGCCTCGCCCTGCAAGATTGCGTTTTCACGCTTACCAACCTTGGCTTCTTTTTTAAGGGCCGCAACTGCAACTGCATCGGTAGGCCCTAACGCAGCGCCAAGAGCAAAAGCGGCGGCCAGGGGAACCGAGGGCACCAGCCAATGCAGCAAGAAGCCAACACTTAGCGTAATTACTAGCACTAGGCCAATCGCAAATGACAAGATCTTGGTTTTGCTGTCCCAGAGCGATTTTCTGTTTGCTTCACGTGAGTCGATAAACAGCAGCGGCGCGATAAACAACACCAAAAACAATTCAGGATCGATGCTTACCTCTATAGGAGAAATAGCAAGCATAGCAATGCCAATGCCAAGGGCAATCTGAATTAGAGGAGCAGAGATTTTAGGGATTACCTGGTCGAGGATAGAAGAAAGCAGAACAGCCACCATCAAAAGAAGAATGAGCTCAAATGCTTCCACAAAACCATCCTTTCGAATTTCCGTTATTACTAACTTAAATGAAAGGATTCTTGACGCGCCGCAGGTGCCCTACATTGCAGAAAATCTCGATAGGTTGCAGGCCTAAAATTTCGCTTGGGCCACTACGCTTTGGGTGGCGAGGCGCACGAAAAAAACGCCGCCCCGTTAGGGCGGCGTAAATAACAAATGGTGGACCGTCGGGGACTCGAACCCCGGACCTTGGGATTAAGAGTCCCCTGCTCTACCAACTAAGCTAACGGTCCATGGTAATGCCGCTTAAAGCGGCTATCTATATTGCATCGAATAGATGCGAGTTGTCAAAGTTGCGCTGGGGTGGGTAATCGGACTCGAACCGACGACCTCCAGAGCCACAATCTGGCATTCTAGCCAACTGAACTATACCCACCGTAGGCGCGAATAGATACTATACCTGAAACTTGCCAAAGTGCAAGAACCCATTTACCAAAATCCACCTTCCCATTCACAGTACCTGCACGTATGGTTATAGGCAGCAATATTACTCGCGCATCCGATCAAAATGGAGCGTAATTTATGTACGGAAAAACCCTTGTAATAGCCAACCCTGCCGCGCGTAGCGGCAAGGCTTCTGGCGTTGCTGCAGCCGCTGTAGCCACTTTGGAGCGTCTACAGCAATCCACCCCGGGAGCCATCGACTCTATAGAGGTTCGCTACACTGTTGGCCCCAAAGATGCCACGGCAATAGCTGCGCGCGAAGCAGAGCATTTTAAGACTGTACTGGCTATCGGTGGCGATGGCGTAGTGAACGAGGTGGCAAATGGCCTTATGACCGTTCCCCGCCATAAGCGCCCAGCCCTGATGCTCCTGCCCTGCGGAAATGGCGACGACTTTGCCCGCTCTATCTATATGAGCCGCAAACCTATCGAGGCCTTGGAAGTAATAGAGTCTCAGGCCTTCCGTATGCGCTCCGTAGATGTTGGCAACATTAATGGCCACTGGTTCCTAGAAACCGTTTCGTTTGGACTTGACGCCGCAATAGCCCTGGGCACAGCAGAATTGCGCAAAAGAACAAAACGCACCGGCACCAGTTTGTACCTGCAATGCGGCATGGACCAAGTTACCAACCACCGCGACGTACTGGGTGCCACCGTTCAATTCGACGATGAAGACCCATTGCAGCTTGGCTTTTACCTACTCGCCGTGCAAAACGGGCCAAGCTATGGCGGAGGCTTCAAAATCTGCCCAGAGGCGCACTTAAACGATGGCAAGCTCGATATCTGCTACGCTTTGCCGCCCTTAAGCGCCCCGCAGGCCGTTGCCCTTTTGATGAAAGCTAAAAACGGCAACCACACCAATAGCAAAAATCTTAAATTCCGTCGCGCTACCAAACTACATATTGCCCTAAACCAGCCCACAGCCGTACAAGTGGATGGAGAAGCGCTGCCTGCCCCGGAATACCGTATTCAGCTCTATCCGAGCGAGCTTCAGGTAATGGTGCCCCACAGGCGCTAGAGCACGCCCGAAAAGCCAAACCAAAACCGTGCGAACGAAGCTCAAGCACACGACGATCTAGCGCAACGGCAAGACGCACGAACCATTGAACAAAAAAGAAGGGGGCTCGAAAGCCCCCTTCTTTTGTCGAAAATGCGCTCGCTATTAGCGAGAACAATATTACTGTAGCTTAAACGATGCCCTGAGCCATCATTGCATCGGCGAGCTTCTTGAAGCCAGCAATGTTTGCACCAGCAACATAGTCGCCCTCTACGCCGAACTCGCGAGCAGCGTCGTCTGCTGCATGGAAGATGTTGACCATAATGCCCTTGAGCTTTTCGTCAACCTCTTCGAAGGTCCAAGAAAGACGCTCGGAGTTCTGAGACATCTCCAGACCAGAGGTAGCAACGCCGCCAGCGTTAGCAGCCTTACCAGGCATAAATACTACGCCGTTTTCCTGCAGGTAAGCGGTTGCATCCATGGTGGTAGGCATGTTTGCGCCTTCGGCAACGATCTTGCAGCCGTTAGCAGCAAGCTCTTTTGCGTCTTCGATGAACAGCTCGTTTTGGGTTGCGCAGGGAAGAGCGATGTCGCACTTAACGCTCCAAACACCACGGCCGTCGTGATACTCAACGCCCTCGTGACGGTTTGCGTACTCGGAGATACGGCCGCGCTCAACTTCCTTGATCTGCTTAACCAGCTCAACGTCGATGCCGCGGGGGTCGTAGATCCAACCAGTGGAGTCGGACATGGTTACAACCTTAGCGCCCAAAGACTGAGCCTTTTCGGTTGCGTAGATTGCTACGTTGCCAGAACCGGAAACTGCAACGGTCTTGCCCTGGAAGGAGTCACCCTTGCACTTCAGGTATTCCTCAACAAAGTAGATCAGGCCATAACCGGTAGCCTCGGTACGAGCCAGGGAGCCGCCGTAAGAAAGGCCCTTGCCGGTGAGCACACCTTCCCAAACGTTGCGAATACGCTTGTACTGGCCAAACATGTAACCGATTTCGCGGGCACCAGTGCCGATGTCACCAGCAGGAACGTCGGTGTCAGCACCAATGTGCTTGCAGAGCTCGGTCATGAAGGACTGGCAGAAGCGCATAACCTCTGCGTCAGACTTGCCCTTGGGGTCGAAGTCGGAACCGCCCTTGCCGCCACCCATGGGAAGCGTGGTGAGGCTGTTCTTGAAAATCTGCTCGAAACCAAGGAACTTGATGATGCCCAGGTTTACGGAAGGATGCAGGCGAAGACCGCCCTTGTAGGGTCCGAGGCAGCTGTTGAACTGCACGCGGAAACCACGGTTTACCTGAACCTTGCCAGAGTCGTCGACCCAGGGCACGCGGAACATGATTACACGCTCGGGCTCAACAATGCGCTCGAGCAAACCTGCCTTCTCGTACTCGGGATTCGCGTCGATGACAGGCTTGAGGGACGTAAGAACCTCGGTAACAGCCTGGATGAATTCAGGCTCGTTAGCGTTCTTGGTCTTAACCTGCTCGATGACGGAGTCAACGTAGCTCATAGGACCTCCTTTGTAGAAACTCAACGGGTTAATAATAGAACTGAAATCAAGCCGAAAATCAGCAGCAATATTTCTGTAACACGCTAGAAACAAAGAAGGCCCGCGAGCGTACTCACGGGCCGATAAGTGGTTATTTGAGCTACATGCGTTCGGGTGCAGATACGCCCAAAAGGCTGAGCGTTAGCGCCAGCACAATTCGCGTAGCATCTACCAAGCAAAGGCGAGCCTGTTCCAATTCTTTGTCTTCCACAATAACGTGGCAGTTGCCATAGAAGGAATGGAACAAGCCTGCCAAGCTCTGTGCGTAATGCGTAAGGCGGAACGGTGCGCGGTCGCGTGCGGCACCTGCAACCATGTCCGAGAAATCGGCCATCTGACGCATAAGGGCAAGCTCGCTTTCGTGCGTAAGCGGAGCCAAGTTGGCGCCATCCAGGCCCAGCATGCCAGACAACTCTTTGGGCGTAGCGTTTTCAGCATCCAAGCCGCGCTCGGCTGCAGCCTTGCGCAAGATAGAGCAAATGCGAGCATGAGCGTACTGAACGTAGTAAACAGGGTTGGAAGAATCTTGCTTCTTGGCAACCTCGATATCGAAGTCGATTGCCTGGTCGGAGCTCTTGGAAAGCATGAGGTAGCGCGTAGCATCTACGCCAACCTCATCGATAAGCTCCTGGAAGGTAACCATTTCACCCGTACGCTTTGACATACGAACCGGCACGCCATCGCGCAACAAATTAACCAACTGGCCCAACATAATCTCAAGCGCACCCGGATAGCCCCAAGCTTCCATCATTGCCATGCAGCGCTGAATATAGCCGTGATGGTCGGCGCCCCAAATATCAATGAGATGAGTGAAACCACGCTGCATCTTGTCGTAGTGGTAGGCAACGTCGCTCATAAAATACGTAAGTTCACCATTGGCCTTGATAAGAACACGGTCTTTATCATCGCCAAAGTCGGTAGAGCGGAAGAAGGTTGCGCCCTCTTTTTCGTACAGCAGGCCCTTTTCCTTCATAACGTCGAAAGCACGCTGCTGCTTGGTTTTGCCGTCTTCGCCCGGCACAAACAAAGAGCGTTCGCTGAACCACGTGTTGAAGTTGTTGCCGAACTGAGAAAGCGTTGCCTTAACGGAATCGAGCATCATGGCGTATCCGCGCTCGCGGAAGTTGATAAGACGCTCCTGCTCATCGGCATCAAGCCACTTGTCGCCATCTTCATCGATGATGGCCTGGGCGATTTCTTTTACATAGCCACCGCCATAGCAAGCTTCAGGCATTTCAATGTCCTGGCCTAGCAGCTGCAGATAACGCACTACTACCGAATTGCCGAAGACATTCATCTGGTTGCCCTGGTCATTGATGTAGAACTCTTCGCCTACCTCATAGCCAGCATGGCGAAGAACGCGTGCCGTGGCATCACCCAGCGCAGCCCAGCGGCCATGGCCGACATGCATGGGGCCCGTAGGGTTGGCAGAAACATATTCCAGGTTTACCTTGCAGGGCTCAGCCAGCTGAGACTTACCAAAGTTGGCACCTTCCTTGCGCGCCTCGGCGACAACAGCCTGAAAGCTTGCATTGGTAAGCGTAAGGTTGATAAAGCCCGGACCTGCGATTTCAAAAGATTCAACAATACTGTTTTCGGGCAAGTGATCCACGATGGCCTGCGCAATGGCGCGCGGGTTCATATGGGCAGCCTTAGCCAAACGCATAGCAATGGTGCAGGCCCAGTCGCCATGACCCTCTTCGCGCGGGCGCTCAAGCGTTGGAGTCGGAACCTCTTCCAGAGGCAACTCCCCCGCTTCAACGGCGGCCTTAAGGGCCTCAAACAAAACCGACTCAAGCGATTCGCGAATGGTCATGGGGCAATCCCTTCTAATACTTAGTGCAACACGCCCTAGCGCGAGATATACAAAAAACGCACCGCCCGTACAGGCAGTGCGTTTCATTGTATCACCCTGAAATCATATACGCGGCCTAGCCGCCAGGGCGCAAGGCATGCACACAGCTTTCACGCAACAGGCTTATTTGCGATCAGCCACGTATTCCTCAAACTCATCAGCGGCAGAATGCTGCAAGCGCTCAAACAGCTGGGCAGCCTTTCCACCAACGGGCTTACCGTCAATAGCGCTGACAGCAACGCCGGGCGTGGAAGAAGACGAAACAATAACCTCGTCTGCATTCATGAGCTCTTCCACGGTAAAGGGGCGCTCTTCGGCAGGAATACCCAAACGCTCACACGCCATGAGCAAATGCTTACGCGCAATGCCAGGCAAAATGAGGTTGTCGGCCTGATGGGTGATAAAGCAGCCATCTTTCAGAATGTGCACGTTGCTGTGGGCGCATTCGGTAACAAATCCATCGCGCACAAATACCGACTCATAAGCTCCAGCTTCTTTAGCACGCTGAGCAGCCAAAACATTAGGAAGAAGATTCAAGGTTTTGGTGTTGCAGTGGAAAAAGCGCGTGTCTTCCACGGTAATGAGCTCAACCCTTTCGGTGGGGCGCAAATCCTCTTCTTCGGGGGTGACCATCACCCACAGGTTGCTAGGGCCGCCAGGGAAGGAATGCTCACGCGGAGCGGTGCCACGGGTAACCTGCCAGTACACAAACTGATAATTGCCATCGCATTTAGCAACAAGATCGGTAAGCAGAGCAAGCAGGTCTTCTTTGGAAATGCCGGGGTCAATTTCCATATTTTTGCAGCTGTTGAAGAAACGATCCAAGTGGTCTTCGGCAAATACCACTACCCCATCCAATGCCATGGTGGCATCGTAGACGCCATCGCCGTAAAAGCTCACGCGTTCAAGGAAGGGGACCTTCAATTCCTCCTGAAGGCCAACCTCGCCGTTGTAGTAACCAACGTTTTTCATTGTTGCTCCTTAGCGCAGGGTTGCCAAAACCACTGCTTTGATCGAATGCATGCGATTTTCGGCTTCTTGGAACACGCGGCTCTGGGCACCTTCGAAAACTTCGTTGGTAACTTCCATTTCGGTAAGGCCAAACTTCTGCTCGATTTCCTGAGCAACCGTGGTTTTGGTGTCGTGGAATGCCGGCAAACAATGCATGAAGATGGCATTGCTTGCAGCGTTTTGCATTACCGCATCGTTCACCTGATAGGGCGAAAGCTCCTTGATACGCTGCTCCCACAAGCTGGCAGGCTCGCCCATGGAAACCCAAATGTCGGTGTAAATTACATGCGCGCCCTTAGTGCCCTCTTCAACGTTGCTGGTAACGGTAACCGTTGCGCCGTTTTCTGCAGCAATAGCCTGACATTTCGCAACCAACTCAGGGTCGGGAGCGTCGGCTTCGGGACAGCAGGCAACGTAGTTCATGCCTAGCTTAGCGCAGCCAACCATTAGCGAATTTGCCACGTTGTTCTTAGCATCGCCCATGAACACTACCTTCAACCCATGCACGTCACCGAAGTTTTCACGGATAGTAAGCGCATCGGCAATGAACTGGGTGGGATGAGCCTCAACGGTAAGGCCATTCCAAACGGGAACGCCAGCGTATTCGGCAAGCGTTTCAACGATTTCCTGACCATAGCCGCGGTATTCAATGCCATCGAACATACTGCCCAATACACGGGCCGTGTCTTCGATAGATTCCTTGTTGCCCATCTGCGAGCTGGCAGGGTCTAGATAAGTTACGCCCATGCCCAGGTCGTGACCTGCAATTTCAAACGAGCAACGGGTGCGCGTAGAGGTTTTCTCAAACAGCAGAACGATGTTCTTGCCTTCGAGTTCCTTGTGAAGAATGCCGGCCTTCTTCTTGGCCTTAAGCTCTTCAGCCAAATCGACCATTTCGGTGATTTCTTCAGAAGTGAAGTCGAGCAGTTTCAGGAAATGACGTCCGGAAAGCGAACTTGCCATTTTTGCCTCCTATAGCATGCAGTGTCAAAACTGCAAAAGTTAATGTGCCAATTGGTAATTCCCCATTATGGCACACAGAAGGCCCCAGCTCGCAATTCGAGCCGGGGCCTTGCCTAGTGGCAACAAAAACTAAAGCAACCGTTTCATGAAACAGGAA
>CAVFVF010000011.1:0-40842 GCA_963625925.1 Eggerthellaceae bacterium
TCAGTCGCAGCTTGTCGGTGATAACGTCTTCATGCATCACGTCCTGCGTGTCGATATAGACATTCTGGTTCTTGGAGTTGATCAGGCCCTGGATCATGGCGCGCAAGTCGTGCAGCAAGTCGGGGATGTGCACGGGCTTTTCGTCGAGCTTAACCGTGCCTGATTCGATGCGGCTCATGTCCAAAATGTCGTTGATCAGCGAAAGCAAGTGGGTGCTAGAAGTGCTGATCTTACCCAGGTAGTCTTCAACCTGCCCCTGGTTGCTAATGTGCGTTTGGGCAAGCGCCGTAAAGCCGATGATGGCGTTCATGGGCGTGCGGATGTCGTGGCTCATGCTGTTCAGGAACGTGGTCTTGGCTTTGTTGGCCTGCTGTGCCGCTGCCAGAGCGTGCGAAAGTTGCTCCTGCTGTTCCAGGTCGTGTGTCTTTTCTTCCGTGATGTCACGGGCAACGTAGAGGACTTCCTTGGCGGTGCCGCTCTCATCGCGACGCTTGGCGATGAAGCGCGCCTGCATCCACTGACCCGTAGGAGCTTTGTAATCCGTGGTTACGGTATTAACCTTTTCGAGCCGGGCAGCCAGCGTGTTCAGGTCCAAGAATTCCCTAAGTGCGGGGCGGTATTCCGACTCCATGAAGCTTTCGATAATCTGCTCTTTTACGTCATCGAAATTGCCCGTGCTTGCGGCCGTCTTAGCCATAAGCGGAACGCTGCTGAGGATTTCGTACTCGTGCGTGTCGACGTCGGCGCGGAAAATGGTTGAGTAAATGGCCGAGATTGACTGAACGACCTCTGCGTGCTCACGCTGCTCGCGTTCAAGCGCTTCATGCTCCTCGATAATCGAGTCGATATTACGGAAGCCCGCAACCACATGCTCTTCATCAACCTTCTTGATGTCGAACTGATAGTTGCGGTATTCGCCGCTCTCGCAACTACGGTAGTTGCCTATCAGCTCATCCTTCTGGGCGAATTCCTTGCGCATGTTGTCCAAATTGACAACGCGAAGCACGCGGTCTTTATCGTCGGGATGGGCAAACCGCTCACCCCATTGCTGCATAGCAGCTTCAAACGGGAACGACTTGCCCACAAGATCGCGCATTTCCTTGAAGCCATAACTGTCAGCAACGCGAATAGCCGTGGCCGAGCCGTCCTTCAAGTTCGCCAGGTAAATGGTCATAAAGTCGCTTGACAGCGCATTGATCAGGTTGAACTGCTCTTCGAGCTCTTTCTGGTGCGCAGCTTGTTCCTCTACGATGTCGTCGATAACTTGGAAGCCTGCAACAATGTCGCCTTCGTCGTTGACTTTCCTAAAGTCGAACTGGTAGTGGTGCATCGCACCGCCTTCAAAGCTGCGGTAGGTGCCTACATATTCATCCTGCTTAGCAAATACTTCGCAGAGGTTTTCGTAGCTTAGGTCGTGCGCTACCTTGGCTTTATCATCGGGGTGCACGTTTTGGGCAACCCACTGCTGGATAACCGCATCAAACGGGAACACAGTATCTTTCACGCTTAGGACGGCATCCACGTCGTAGCCATCGGTAAGACGAACAACGCGAGCCGTGCCCTTATCCAGGTTCGCCACAAAAACATTCTTGAACGACCTCGACAAGGCGTCGATCATGGAAAGCTGGCTTTCGAGCTCTTTACGGTGCGCCGCTTCCTGCGCAGCCTGCTCGGCAACAACGTCATCGACGTTTTGGAAGCCTGCCACCACATGGCCATTATCGCCTGTGGCGTTCACGCTGAACTGATAATTGTGCACCTCACCATCCACAAGCATGCGGTAACTGCCGCTGTATTCGTCCTGAATGGCAAACACTTCACGCAGATGCGCAACGCTCAGCGCATCGGCGAGCGTTTTCCTATCGTCGGGGTGCACGGCCTCGGCAATCCAAGCATTCAGGAAGCCTTCATAAGGGAACAGCTGGTCCATCATGCCATCAAGGCGCCCGTCAACATAATCATCCTCGAGCTTTAGCACCTTAGCAGTGGCGTTCGTTATGTCTACCAGATAAGCGTTTTTGAAGTTGCGCGCAAGCGCGTTGATAACAGACAGCTGCTCTTCAAGCTCTTTGCGGTGCGCCGCTTCCTGCGCGGCCTGCTCCTCAATAATGTCGTCGATGTTCTGGAAACCGGCAACCACAAAGCGGCTGCTTTTGCTAGGCCTGGCGTAGCTGTACTGGAAGTAGTGGCTTTCGCCATCGATCAGCGCTCGATAGTTGCCAACAAGCTCGTCCTGCTTTGCAAACACGTTGCGCAATGTTTCGAGCTTGATTTTGTCGTAGAGCATTTCCTGGTCTTCAGGATGCACGCGATCGGCAATGTATTGCTTCAAAATAACGGGGTATTCGAAGGGCTTCTGATTGTCTTTGTTCAAGCCAGAAGTAACATAGCCGTTCAGCTTCAAAATCTCGGCATGTCCGTCATCAAGGCCGACAAGATAGATGTTCAGAAAGCCGCGAGCAAGCACGTCGAAGGCCGAGCGCAATTCCACAATGCGTTTTTCGGAAAGCTCCAAAGCGCCCCCTGATTGCTGAGGCTCGTTCAGATTTTGGTTGGTGTTTTGTTCGTTCAAAACGTTACCCCCCCCCGAAGAATTCCCAAAGCAATTCAAGCTTGACAACTCTATACGGAGAATAAGTGCATTAACTAATAAATTTTAGCGAAAATCACATGCGCATGGAATGCCCAGACCACCTGGTTCCTCGCCTATTTCAGGGGCCTTGGCCAACTGCGCTGCACAAAGCCGCAAACCAATGAGCCAACCCCCTGCGCGAAGCTAACTCTTCGAGGGCAAAGCCAGGCAAAGCGCATTAAACCAATGAGCCGGGCTCTATTTCTTTCGCGTTAAGCGGCAGATGCATTCGGTGTGCTCGGTATGAGGAAACATATCCACAGGCTGAACAATATCAAGCGCGTAGCCGTTGCGCACCAAATAGGCCACGTCGCGCTGCTGGGTTTGCGGGTTGCAAGAAATGTATACGATGCGAGCAGGCGCAAGCTGGCAGGTAGCGTCCAAGAATTCTTTGCTAGCTCCGGCACGCGGCGGATCCATAAGCAATACGTCCAGCTGTTGGCCCGCTTTTGCTTGGCGCATCATGAAGGCACCAGCATCGCCCGTTTCGAATTCGGCATTTTCGATACCGTTGTGCTGCGCGTTCATGTGAGCATCTTTAATGGCCGAAGCAACATTATCTACGCCAATAACGCGCGCGGCATGAGCTTCGGGCGCTTCGGGCAGGCCCTTTGCGGCAACCAGCCCAATAGTGCCCGTTCCGCAATAAGCGTCCAATGCGGTTTCGGATCCAGTAAATTCGGCCAGCTGAATGGCCAAACGGTACAGCACTTCGGTTTGCACAGCATTTACCTGGTAAAACGAATGCGAAGAAATGCGAAACGAAAGCCCGCACAGCTCATCGATTATGAAACCGGGACCATAGAGGGTCTTTTCTTCGTTGCCCAAGATAACGTTGGTTTGGCGGGTGTTCACATTCTGCACGATGGTGGTTACATATGGGCAGCGCTTAACCAACTCGCGGCAGAAGTTACGCGATCCGGTGAATTCCTTGCCATTGGTAACGATGGTTACCAACATCTCGCCCGAGCTGTGGCCTACACGCACCACAACATGGCGTACAAAACCAGTGCCTGCATCTTCGTTGTAAGGCTCCATGCCATAGCGGCACATAAGCGAGCGGATGGCTAAAACAACTTGTTTGGCCTGCTTGTTTTCGATAAGGCAATTGTCTGTGGCAATTACGCGATGTGTGCCTGCGGCGTACATGCCGCATAGAATTTCGCGCGCGGGTTTTGCAAGCTTGCCACCTTTGCCCTTACCACGCGAAGCTCCCTTGCCGGCAGTGCGGCCAACCTTGCCTTCCCCGCCGCGGCCGCCCAGCTTTTTGCCGGGGACATAGGGGCTGGTTACCTTGTTGCGGTAATAGTAGGGCTCGTCCATGCCGGCGATAGGGTTCATCACCGTGCCCTGCCCTGCCACGTCTTCAAACAACTCGGCCATTTCGCGCTGCTTGCTAGCCAACTGCTTGGCATACGGCACAGCCAACAACTGGCAAGCGCCGCACTGCTTAAGTGCCGGGCATTTCAACTGTTCGGGCATAAACGGGCTCCTTAAAAACTTCTGCCAAAGAGTGTACCCGAAGCGCAAAAAAGAGAGGGCCTATGCGGCCCTCTCTAAGAGTCATCCCTCAACAACAGTTACGCGGAAGTTGTCTTTAGCGATTCATCATTTTGCTCGGCGTGTTGGACGGCTTCCTCGATAGTATCGGTCCCAACCTCAATGGTCTCATGAGGCAGATTCTTCGATGCCCTCATAGTAAGGAATCCGAAAAGGGTGAAAACTATCACGCAGCAAATCGCGCATGCAAACGTTGCTCCGTACCCACCGAAGTTTTCAGCAATAAGCGGCCACAAGGTAGGCGCCGGCGCGGTTAGCAAGCCAGAAGGAAGCATGGTGCGTCCCCAGATAACCGAGAAATTGGGGCCCGTACCAAAAGCGTAACCTGCAACCAGTGGCATAAGTACTGCGGGGCAAGCGTAGAACATACCGAATATCAAGCCACCGACAGGAAGCGCGAAGGTAGACGCGCCAAACCAAATGCACAGCAGGGCAACAATTCCGGCACCTGCAGCGATAAAAATGGTACGTGCAGGAGAGGCAGCATCGCTGGTCATGCCAAGAACAACCTTGAAAACAGCCTGGCCTATCATAACGAGCGTTGCAAGCAAGGCGCCCGTGATAAATGCGGTTCCGCCAGTTGCAGCAATGGAGTTTACATAAGCGGGGAAGAACTGCGCAACCATTACCGTTGCCTGGCAGAATACGATCATGATTACCAGCGTCCAGAAAGCAACGCTCTTAGTTGCAACCTTGGGGTTAACACTCCAGTTCTTGCCCTCGGCAACAGCCTTCACGTCAGCAGCAGCCTCGCCAGAAACGGCGGAAACGTACGGAAGCATTCCGCGATCGGAAGGCTTACCGCCTGCAACAACTAAAATGAACGGAACACAGACAAGAGTGAGCGCTGCGAACATCCAATATACAGAACGATAGCCAAATGAGTCGATTACAACCTGTGCAACCATAATGAAGATTGCGCCGCCAATACCAGTCATTGCCGCAGAAAGGCCCAGTACCGTACCGGAGCGGTCCTTGAACCAACGATTAACAACCGTAGGCACATAAAGTGTTACCAGAAGCAATCCGAAAGCGTACTGAATAGCAGCAACTACAATAATCTCCGGAACAGCAAAGTTCGTAGCTAGCAACACGTAAGAAGCGGTCTGAATAAACAGCAAAACAATGCCGCCGATTTTCACGTCAAACGAAAAGAAAATCTTGCCCATAAACGGACCCATAAGCGCCATCAAAATGCCGCCAATGCTCATGTAAACAGAAACAGCCGAAACGTTTACCTGATAGTCGCCAGCAAGCAAAGGAAGCATCAAGCTTGCTGTTCCAGCAAAGCCACCTGGCAGCAGCGCCACCAACATCACCGAAATGATGATGGGGATATAGGAACTGAATGGTTTAGCCACCAGGTCCTTTTCATTAGTCGAGCTCATGGCTCTCTCCTCTCCTCTTTGCAAGGTACCCCTTGCTACTTTGGCAAGCTCTGAAAGAATCCCCGTTCAGCCAGAGCAGAATCGCCTTGTCTAGAGCCATTTTTGCGGCTGGCGCCTATTAGAATCCAATATCTATACCGTATTTTCGATAGGAGGAAACTATCAGCTATCACGCTTCAATATTTTTCCCCTCGCCTTTACACATCTACGATCGAAGCTAAAAGCGAAACTTTTACGGCGAGCCTGCCGGCACACGCTGTTAAACAGGCAAAGATTGGAGTATTGGCATGGCTGATTTCGATTGCTTCGGAAATATGTTTCCGCCTAAGGAATTTGAAGAGCATCCCTATCTGCTCGACATCGAGCCCTTCTGCATAAAAGGAAACCTCTACTACGCTGGAAATGCTCAATATTCGAGCCTTCTTATGGACACCGGAGAAGGGCTTATCGTCCTGGATACACCACCAGCCGAAAACCTCCCTGGGTTCATAAACAATGTCTGGAAGCTCGGATTTAAACTGAGCGACATCAAAATAATTCTTCTTTCGCATGGGCATGTCGACCATTACGGATCCGCAAATCAGCTTCGTGCCATGACTGAAGCCACGGTATATCTAAGCCGTGCTGACGCTGAAGATTTCAAAGCCCATCCGCAGTTTTATACCGACATGGAAGCTCTCTTTAGCCCAATTAACGAACGTGTGGTTCCAGACAAGCTCATAGACGACGGCGATGTTATCAGCTTAGGCAATACCGATGTGCGCTGCGTAACCGTGCCAGGACACTCCCGCGGAACCATTGCCAATTTTTGGACGGTATTCGATGGCGAGAATAGCTACAAAGCAGGCGTCTACGGCGGCGCTGGCTTTATTACCCTGTCCGATGAAATGCTGGAAGCAGATGGGCTCGAAAAAACGCAACGCGAAGTATTCATGCATTCCATTGAAAAAGTTTGGGATGAGCCGGTAGACATCATGCTCGGCAACCATCCGTTTCATGCAGACACGCTGCGTAAACGAGCCAAACAAATTGCTGGCGACAAGGATGCATTTGTAGATCCAACGGAATGGCAACGTTATCTACAGAAGTTAAAGCAAAGCTATAAAACCTACTTGGCCATGACTCCCGCAGAAGTTGCCGACGCTTACAAGGAAAGCTCGTTTCAGAAGTTCACTGGACAATTTATGGAAGCCGTAAATGGCAAAGCCTAAATAGCGTATCCATAACGCTTCTCCAAACGCTTGCTTTCTTCTTCAAAATAGTCTTGAAGAAAGTCGACGAAATCCCAAGCAGCCTTCGAAGGCTGCTTTTCTTTGGGGAAACGTACGTAGATGTGTCGCTTGGTCAGAACATCGTCAAGGTTTTTGACGCATAAATTCCAGTTTGAACCAGCTAACCACGAAAAGCTATTGGCTATGCAGCAACCAACGCCACCTGAAACCAAGGCCACAGCGTCAGAAAACCACTGCGTTTCACAAACAACTGGAGGGTTCACTCCCTGCTCAACGCACAGAGTGTAGTGGCTATACCCCGACTTCGGGGGATTTCCTTCTTTATCGCACCCACCGACCGAAGTCACAAAGCTCTCATTTTTAAAATCAGAGAATCTCAGCCTGTCAACCTTGGCCAACGGATGCCCTTTTGGAAGAAGCACGACGGGGTTTTCCGTAATGAGATGAATAAGGCCATCATCGTCGATGGGCACACGACTGCCAATCACCTCAATGTCGATGCTCTGTCGTGCAAAAAGAGTGCTGCCTTCATAACCCATGCGTACCATGTATTCAGGGAATTTCTCCCTAAAACTGCTAAGCAGCGCACCCTGATTGCCGATAGGAACCTGCAATTCGCAGTTGATTACCTTATCTCGATCGCCTTCTTCGCTATGCATACTGGCCACCGATTCAGCAATTACCGAATGAATGGTTTTCACCTGGCCGACAAAGTACTCGCCATGCTCATTTATTACTAGTCGCCTGCCTATACGATCAAATAATTGGACGCCCAGCTCTTCTTCGAGACTTCTGAGGGAAACGCTTAAAGAAGGCTGTGATACGTGCAAAGCCTTTGACGCTTCGGTCATGTTGCCATGCTCGGCAATAGCTAAAAAATATTCCAGCTGACGCAGCTCCACGATGCCTCCCCCTTGGGCTCAATTAACTAATTTAATAATAATTCAATGATTAATTATTCGCGATAATCAATCATCAGCCTTAGGTATTGGAAGTCCTAATGTCCTAATCCCTAAACTAAATAACCAGGAGTTCATTAAGGGAGGTTCAAATGAAGCTGTATCCATATCCTGGCTTTGAAGATCTGGTAAAGCTATATGCCACTGATCTATCCGCCGAAGAAGCTGGAGCAATCCTAAAACCAATAATGGAAGCCCGCGCCAAATTCGTTTTCCCTGAAAACATCAGCGCTAAGGAAATCACCATTCCTGGCCCCGATGAGGGGCAGGAGCTTATGCTGAAAGTGCTTACGCACAAGGATGCCCCGGCAAATTCCCCTATCGTCATCGACTTCCATGGTGGCGGCTGGGTTGCAGGAGACCCCGCAGGCGACGATGAACGAAATTGCGAAATCATGAAGGAATACCCTTGCATTTTTGTTTCACCTGATTATCGCCTAAGCAATGACGAGGTTCACTTTCCGGCACCTTTAGAAGATGCCCTTGCCGCCTACAAATGGGTTTTAGAGCACGGCCAAGAACTGGGCGGCGACCCAAAGCGCATCGCACTATACGGCACCAGCGCAGGAGCAAATATTGAAGCGGGCCTGCAGTTGAAGATCCGTGATCTTGGTCTCCAGCAACCTTGTGTCACCATTCTAAATTGCCCCGCACTGCTAAAGGGTTTGGGAACGTATTCCAAACAGCAATTCGGAGGAATAGGGCCTTCCAGCACACCCTTCCACAAGCAGGCTGAATACATCTATGAACCCATCACAGGGCAGCCCCCTTCATACTACGCATTCCCTTATTACTGCCCCGATGTTACGGGCCTTGGTCCCACCGATTTCATTTTGGGAGAATACGATCCATTGCGCTCTGAGGCAGTTGAGTATGCATGCCGACTTTTGCAATCAGGCGTCCCCACCGAGCTACATGTGTTCCCAGGCGTAAGCCACGGATTCTGCGGAGTTATCGACTCGCCGCTCACAAAACATACCGTTGCAGGCATAGCTCTAACCCTAAAGCGTTGGTTCGAAGCCTAAGCGTTCAACTAAACATACCCGCCCCTTCCACTTGGCCCCAGTGTTTCCTTTTCCCTATGACACTGGGGCCTCTTTGTTTCGAAGCCTAAAAATAGTCAAAGCCCCACCAATCATCAGATTCCAGAAATCCTGGCAGATAGAAACGCTAGGGGCAAGGTTAAGCCTCCCCTATTTCTCCCCCAATATTACCGATATGTTACCTTTTTAGTAACATATGCGAGTTTCTATTGACTAACACGGGTTTTGCCACGTACCTTAAGGGTGTTAACCCACCCAAAACAAGGAGCCCAAAATGAGTGAGAATAAATACGCCGGTACGCAAACCGAAAAGAATCTGGAAGCCGCCTTTGCTGGCGAAAGCCAGGCTCGCAACAAGTACACCTACTTCGCTTCCGTTGCCAAGAAGGAAGGCATGGAGCAAATTGCCGACTTGTTCCTGAAAACCGCCAACAACGAAATGGCGCACGCCAAGATGTGGTTCAAGGAACTAAACGGCATCGGTGATACCGCAGCCAACCTCGAAGCTGCCGCTGAAGGCGAAAACTTCGAGTGGACCGACATGTACGAAGACTTTGCCAAGACCGCAGAAGCAGAAGGCTTTGATGCGCTGGCCAAGAAGTTCCGCGCAGTGGGCGCAATCGAAAAGCAGCATGAAGAGCGCTACCGCGCCCTGCTGAAGAACGTTCAGACCGCTCAGGTGTTCGAAAAGAGCGAGGTAAAGATTTGGGAATGCCGTAACTGCGGCCACATCGTGGTAGGCACCAAAGCTCCCGAGGTGTGCCCTGTATGCGCTCACCCCAAGAGCTTCTTCGAAATCCACGCAGAGAACTACTAAAAGCCTGGCCGCTTGGCGGGCTGCCGCAGAAGCATTCGGGGATTCCCGTTGCGCTATTCAAAAAGATCCTCGCAAGAGGATCTTTTTTTCGCCCCCTTCAAGTTCGTAAGCTTGCTTGCTTTCAACGCAGACTAGAAAGGGCCCGCCCGGCAAGCGCTCAGGGTTCTCTGAACACCATTCCAAGATGATCCGCGGAGCGGATCACCTCCCCGCCCCCCCCTCAAGTTCGTAAGCTTGTTTACATAGAGCAAAGTGGCTCTTTCGGGCGCCGCGAAGGCACGAATGACACTCTGAAAACCATTCCTGAACGGCGCCGTAGGCGCCTAATTTAAATGCATGAAGCAGCGACCGCACGAAAAAGGCCCGTCAACGACGGGCCTTTTGAGCAGGGTAGCGGGTGTCTTGAGTGCCTTTGCGGCGCCCGAAAGAGCAGGAAAGCCAGTTTAAACAAGCTTCACGAACTTGCGCTTTCCTACTTGCACGATAGCGCCCTTCAATCCTTCAGGCTCAACGTTGTAAGCCTTAGCAGGCAAAGGCTCGCCATTCACCTTTACACCGCCCTGGTCGATCATGCGGCGAGCATCGCCCACGGAATTGGTGAGGCCAGCTTCGTTGATGATCTTGGCGATGTATACCTTGCCCTCTTCGTTGGGGGTAAGGTCGGCAGCAAACTCAGGCACATCTTCGGGAGCTTCGTGCTGCTTGAACTGGCGATCAAACGCAGCTTCGGCTTCTACTGCTGCTTCCTGGTTGTAGTAAGCGGCAACGATGTTCTGAGCCAAGTCGCGCTTGCAACGGTTCGGATGGATGGAACCATCAGCCAGGCCCTTTTCAATCTCATCGATCTTAGAAACCTGCTCGGTAGAAGCCAGGCGGTAATACTTCACCATGATTTCGTCGGGGATGGACATTACCTTGCCAAACATATCGTTAGGCGCATCGGTAAGGCCAATGTAGTTGCCGTAGCTCTTCGACATCTTGCGAACGCCATCGGTGCCTTCAAGCAGCGGCAAGGTAAGGCAAACCTGGGGCTCCATGCCCATCTTTTCCATAAGCTCACGGCCAGCAAGCAAATTGAACAGCTGGTCGGTACCACCCAGCTCAACGTCAGCCTTGATCATCACGGAGTCATACGCCTGCATTACCGGATACAGGAACTCGTGCAAGCTAATGGGCAGGTTGGAGGTGTAGCGATTATGGAAGTCGTCGCGCTCAAGAATGCGGGCAACGGTGAAGTTTGCCGTGATCTTGAGCAGCTCTTCCATACCCAGCGAAAGAATCCACTCAGAGTTGTAGCGCAGGGTGGTTTTTTCGGGGTCGAGTACCTTAAATGCCTGGTCAACATAGGTTTGTGCGTTTTCGGCAATCTGCTCGCGCGTAAGCTGCGGGCGAGTGGAGTTACGGCCCGAAGGGTCGCCGATAAGAGCGGTGCCATCGCCGATGATAAGCGTTACCTGGTGGCCAAGGTCTTGGAACTGGCGCAGCTTACGCAGCGGAACCGCATGGCCCAGGTGAATATCGGGAGCCGTGGGGTCTACGCCCAGCTTGATGTTAAGGGGCTTGCCGCGCTTGAGCTTGTCCATAAGGGCCTTTTCGGGCACGATCTGGGCAGCGCCGGATTGGATGATATGAAACTGTTCTTCAGGTGAAAGCATGATTCCTCTTTCTTGGGTATGGCAGTGATTCTAGCACAGGGGCAGCGGGCAAAACCGCACCTGCGTAGGCGCCAAAGCCGCACGGATGCTCTCGCGCCTGCGACGGCGTGCCAAGCACGATTCCCTATGCGAGCGCTTTACCACTTACTGCACCCCACGGAACAAATGGCCCGAAGTTGCGCCTTCGGCCTTCGAAACCTTATTACCGCCCTTTTGCGCAATATCGCGCGCACGCACCGCACGCTGCACCTTCTTGGTGGTTTCTTCCACGTTCATAAGGGTGGCATCCACCATAACGGTAGAAACGCCTGCGCTAATAAGCTCTGGCATAAGGTGCGCAATATCCAGCTGCACTGCGTTGTACAAATGGCTGCGGCCCGTGCAATCGGTTACCACCGGCATTTCGTAGCCTTTACGATCTTTCAGATAGTGCGGGCTCTTGCGACGCGGGCACACGGCGCACTGCTGGTTGCAAGGGCCCTGGCTCATAAGCAAGCAGTGCTCGGTAACCATAAGCTCGGTTTGGCCAATGATGGTTAAACCCAGCGGCATAGGCGCCATTTCGCCCAATTCTTCAATTTGCACCAGCGAAAGCTCTGGGGAAAGCCATACGCGTTGCGCGCCAAAATCGGCCATGGTTTGCAGGTCGAGCTTATTGGTAACCGGAATGTTGGGACCCACTTCGGGCACAGCATTCATTTCGGTGGCGTGAAGCAACTGGCCCAGGTTCTGGCACAAAACCGGCTTGTCCGCCTTTACGCGTTTCCAAATGTCGTAACCGTTGCGGTTTTCTTCGTCGAACATATGCGAAACGGTGGGAAGCACCGGAATGCACTGCTTGGGGTATCCCGCCTGTTCGGAAGTGCCAGAAAGCTGACCTGCGATAACAGCCTCGCCGCGGCGATAGTTGGCGGCAGGCACATAGATTAAGTCGGCACCGGCGCGCTTTGCGGCGCGGGCACAAGCCGGGTTGGTGGCCAAAACGGCAACCTTGCACGAGCCTTTGCGCATGGGGTTGGCAAAGGTGCGGCTAGGTGCACGGTTAAGCTTGCGCGCATGGTATCCGGCAAGCATGGTTTGCTCCAGCTGCTCAGCTGCAGCAGCGCGAAGCTTGTGCAAGGCCGAAAAGCCCATGCCCACACCTTCGTCTAGCTCAATATCCAAGCTAGCAAGCTCGAAGGGCGTAGTGCCCATGCGGTCGATGTGCTCACGCACTTCTTCGGCGGTAATTGCCTTAGTGCGCGCAGCCTCTACCACGTTGCCTTGAACAGCGGCGGTCGCGCCATTAGGCGCCGTAAATTCCAAACGGGCAGGCTGGCCAATATGCAGGTGCGCATGCGCCGTAACCGGTACAGCGGGTTTGCGAGCGTCGTCTACAAAAGCAGCTTCGGCATTGCGAACGCGGAACACGCGGTCACCCTTGCCAACGGCGCGCTCAACGGCCAAAACAACCTGGCCCTGCTTGTTTACGCGAAGGTTTTCAACCGTATGCACAAAGTGGCCGCGGTTGGTCCAGAATTCAATAAGGTCGCCCTCGTGCAACTCGGCTTCAGGCGAAATGCAAACCTTGCCATCGCGCGCCTGCGAAACACGGCCTACCAGTACGCCGCGGTTGTTGGGGCGGCCATAGCTCATGATTTCGTTATCGCGCTGGCCGGTTAAATAGGCCGTGGTAAACCCGCGCGAAAATGCCTCGGAAAGCTGCTTGAACTCAGCTTCGGTGGCATGGATGCCTTCGCCTGTACCGCCATTGGCACGATCGGCTTCCACACGGTCGATAACCGCGCGGTATACCGAAACCACTGCCTGCACGTATTCGGGCGATTTCATACGGCCTTCAACTTTAAGCGAGGCAATGCCTGCGTCCAAAAGCTGCGGAATAAGGTCGATAGTGCACAGATCTTTTGGCGAAAGCAGATGCTCACCCGGCGAAGGCAGGTTCTTGCGCAGCGCGCGGTTGTGCAGCTCGTAGGGCAAGCGGCATGCCTGAGCGCAGCGGCCGCGGTTGGCCGAACGGCCGCCCACCATAGAAGACATGAAGCATTGCCCCGAATAGCAAATGCACAGGGCGCCATGGGCAAAGCATTCCAGCTCAACGCCAAGCTCGGCTGCCAAACGGCCCAAAACCTGTAGCTCTTCAAGCGAAAGCTCACGAGCAAGCGTAATGCGCTCGGCACCCAAAGCGGCAGCGGCGCGCAGGCCGTCTTCGTCGTGAATGTTCATCTGGGTAGAAACGTGCACTTCAACATCGGGAATGGCACGCGCCAGTTCGATGCAAATGCCCGTGTCTTGCACAATGAAAGCATCCACGCCGCAGCGATACGCCTGGCGTGCCAGCTCCAAAGCATCCTGAAGTTCGGAGGGCAGCACCACCGTGTTGAGCGTTAGGTAGATTTTCACACCACGCAGATGTGCGTAGTCGCAAGCTTCAGCAAGCTCTTCCAAGCCAAAGTTGTCGGCCCCGCGGCGAGCATTGAAGTGCCCAGCGCCCAGATACACGGCATCGGCACCGGCGCGCACAGCAGCATGCAGGCAAGCCATATTGCCAGCGGGCGCCAACAGCTCAACACGCTTAGACGCGCCTTCGCCGCCGTTGCGCGCGGGCAGGCCTTCCGCAGACGCACCTTCGCCGCCACTTTGCGCAAGTGCATCATCGCCAAGCGCTTCAAGCTGCGCGCTTGCGGTGGTTTGGAGTTCGCTCATGTTTTGTCCTTTTCTACTACCCACCCCTGGGCATGAAAACGGCCATCGCATGATGGCCGTTGGTGTTTAAAGTTTGTACCGTTAGGTTCCTTATGCGGCCTGAACCTTAGAGTCCGCATCCTGCAGGGCTTTGATGCCTGCATCGTAATGCGACTGGATTTCGGCAATGCGGCTATCGTAATCGGAATAGTTATAGCTGCCGTTTTGCGGAGCCTTTACGTCTTCATACAGCTGCACATAAGAAGCAAGCGCGGTTTGCAGCTCCTTTGCGCCGTTTACGTAAGAAGTATGGATGTCGTTCATGGCCTCGGGCACGGTAAGAGCCTCAAGGTCGGATACGCACTTGTTTACCGAAGAAAGCTGTGAAGAAAGGGAAACCACTTCTTTGTCTTTCACGGCGGTAGAAAACTCGCCCATGCTGGTACTGAGTGTTTCCATGATGGTGTTCACAGAAGACATATACTGACGGTTTTGAGTTTGCGCATCGGCTTCGGCGTTACTAGAAGAGCAACCTACCAAGGCGCTAAAGCAGGCAATGCAAAGTGCCGCTATAACAAGAAAACGTGCTTTCGCTTTCATACTAACCTTCCCATTTAAGGAACAAGCAGTGCCCCTTAGGCACCGCGCTCTTCCCTATTGAAAACGATATTGCCCACCCGCACCTGCGCGCTTGGGCCATCTCCCATAAGAATCCATAGCGCGGTAACGTTACGGATGCATTAGGCCAGCGAAGAAGGTGCGGAGCCTTGCCCACCTTGCCCCCGCAAGCAGCACAAGCACCGAGCAAACAAAAGGCGCCCAAGCATTGCCTGAGCGCCTTTGCGCAAGTTAACTAAGTCCTAGAAGCGGTGCCACCAGAAGCGCCGCCGCCGGAGGAACTACCGCCGCTGCTGCTACCGCCTGAAGAGCTGCCGCCAGAACTGCCACCAGAGCTGCCGCCCGAGGAGCCGCCACTGGAGCCGCCCGAAGAGCTGCCACCGGAAGAGCCACCGGAGGAACTACCGCCGCTGCTGCTACCGCCCGAAGAGCTGCCACCGGAAGAGCTGTTGTTCTTGTTGGTAGAGCTTTCGTTGGTTTTGTTTTCGGTCGTTGCCTTGTTGTCGTTTGTTGTAGGCGTTTCTGTAGTGGTGGATTCGCCGCTAGAAGTTACCGTATCGCCCTCATGCTCAGGCGAAGAGCCGGTAGAACCAGAACCCTGGCCTAAGTCGTAGGTGGTATACGTAAGCTTGGTATCGCTAGTGGGGAACTGCTGGATAGACTGACCCTTAAGCACCGTGCTCATGAAGTTGCCAAACACGCCGTCGCAAGCAACAGAAGAAGGCATGGTGGTTTCTTCACGCCCGCCAATCCAAATAGCGGTGGAAAGCTGCGGGGTAATGCCGCAGAACCATTTGTCGCGCCAGTTTTCAGAAGTACCGGTTTTGCCCGCTACCGGCTGGCCGTTGCTGATGGATGCGCCCTTACCAGTGCCATTGGTAACAACGCCCTTCATAACATCGGTTGCAGCTTCGGTAAGCGCAGTGTCCAAAACCTTTTCACCTGTGGTGTCAGCCTGGAAGATGATGTTGCCATTGCTGTCTTTGATAGATTCGATGCACACGGCTTCGTGCTTGGTGCCGCCATTGGCGATGGTGGCGTAGGCCTGAGCCATTTCGCGCACTGTAACCTCTTCAGAACCAAGGGTAATGGAGGGGTAAGCGTCCAGCTCGGTTTCGATGCCACACTTCTTAGCCATGTCCACTACCTTCTGTGCGCCGATCTTGGTGCACAGCTGGGCAAAGCCCGTGTTGGAAGAAACGGCGAATGCACTGGCGATGGAGCGATAGCCGTAGCTAGAGCCGCCATAGTTTTCTACCTGCCAACCGTCAAGGTTCACATGGCCCGAGCAATTAAGGTTTGCTTGGGGCGAAATGCCCTCGTTGAGCGCAGCAAGCAGGGTGAAGGTCTTAAACGAAGAACCCGGCTGGCGCTTAGCCTGCGTTGCCAGATTGAACTCATTGGTGTCGTAGTCGCGGCCGCCAACAAGTGCCTTGATAAAGCCCGTGTTGGGGTCTACCGAAACCAGAGCAAGCTCAAGGTTGCTGGAAAGCGATTTCAGCTTGGCCTTTGCCGCTTCTTCAGCAGCATCCTGCGTAGCAACATCGAGCGTGGTGATAACGGTCATGCCGCCCTTGAACACTTCTTCGGTGGAGTAGTTCTTAAGCAGCTGCTCGCGCACATAGCTGGTGAAGTACTTGTACTTGTACATGCCGTTGCCCGTGCTGGTGCTAGAAGTGTTGAGGTTGAGCTCTTCGGCCTGGGCAGCATCGTGCTGTTCTTGGGAAATTACCCCGTTGGAAAGCATACGGTCGAGTACCAAGTTGCGGCGCGTTTTGCAGTTTTCGGGGTTATCGATGGGGTTGTTGTACGTGGGACTCTGCGGAATGCCGATAAGCGTTGCCGCCTGAGCAATGGTGAGGTCTTTAGCGTCTTTGGAATAGTAACGCTGCGCTGCGGCCTGGATGCCATAAGCGCCCTGGCCGTAATTGATGGTGTTTAGGTACATCTGAAGAATCTCGTTCTTCGAGTACTTTTCTTCCAGCTTGATGGAAATATAAGCCTCGCGCACCTTGCGCTTGAGCGTAGATTCCTGGGCTTCGTCGGCCAAAATGGTATTACGCACAAACTGCTGCGTAATGGTAGAAGCACCTTCGCGGCCAGTATGGGTAAGGTTTACCCAAACCGCACGGGCAATACCCATAAGGTCGATGCCGTTGTGGCTGTAAAAGCGCTCGTCTTCGGTAGCAACCGTGCCCTTAACCACGTAATCGCCCATTTCGGACAATTCAATAGGGTCGCGGTTTTCCAAGAAGAATTCCGCCAGCAAGGTTTCACCATCGTTGGCATAAACCTTGGTTTTTTCGGCATAGTTATAAGCATTGGCGTCGGTGTAGTCGGGCAAATCTTGCAGCCAAGTTGCGCATACGGCAACAGCGGCAACACAGCCAACTACGAGCAGAGCGCAAAGCGCAGCAATCAGGGCAGCGATCTTGGAGCCGCCCTTCTTGTGGCTAACAGCGTGCCTGCTTCTTCTCCCTCGAGTAGCCATTTAACCTCCCATGTACAGTTCTGGTCATTTTACCATTCATGCAACTGCACTGGGCAAAGCGCACAACTACGCCAGGTCTTTATCGGCCTCCAGCTGCTTTGCGCCCATCTCGATCTGCTGAGCAACCACAGTGTTGCCAGTGCCGCCAAAGGTGGTGCGGGCAGCAACGATGCTCTGCAGATCCAGCGCGCCGGTGATATCCGCCTCAAACAGGTCGGATGCCTGCTTGAAATCTTCCAGCGTCAAGTCGTCCAAATCGCAGCCACGCTTGTCGCACAGCAAAACCAAGTTGCCTACCACTTCATGGGCCTTGCGGAAGGGCAAGCCCTTCTTAGCCAGGTAGTCGGCAACGTCGGTAGCGGCCAGATAGCCCTTCTTCGACTGAGCCAGCATGGCATCGGCATTTACCTTCATGGTAGAAATCATGCCCTCCATGCAAACCAGGCAATCGTGCAAGGTTTTGCAGGCGTCCATTACGCCTTCTTTGTCTTCCTGAAGGTCTTTGTTGTAAGCCAGCGGAAGGCCCTTCATGGTGGTAAGCAAGGCCATAAGGTCGCCTACTACGCGGCCCGATTTGCCACGGATAAGCTCGGCAAAGTCGGGATTCTTCTTCTGCGGCATGATAGAAGAGCCGGTGGAGTATTCATCGGCCAAGGTGATGAAGCCGAATTCAGAAGTAGACCAAAGAATAATTTCTTCAGACAGGCGCGAAAGGTGAACCATGGCCACCGAACAGGCGTAGTCCAAGTCCAGCAAGAAGTCGCGGTCGGACACGGCATCCAGCGAATTGGGAATCATGTGGTCAAAGCCCAGCTCATCGGTGGTCTTTTGACGGTCGAGCGGATAGGTGGTGCCCGCCAGCGCAGCAGAACCCAGGGGGTTTGCGTTGGCGGCATCAAAAGCCTGCTTTACGCGGTTGAAGTCGCGCGAGAACATCCAGAAGTAGGCCATGAAATGATGCGAGAGCAGCACAGGCTGAGCATGCTGCATGTGCGTGTAACCAGGCAAAATGGTTCCCATGTTTTCGCGGGCAGCCTTAATAAGGGCACCACGCAAAGAATTGAGGTCGGCCATAAGGTTGCTGGCAAGCTCTTTGGCGTATAAGCGCGTGTCGGTGATTACCTGGTCGTTGCGGCTACGGCCCGTGTGCAGGCGAGCACCCGCATCGCCGATGTTTTGGGTAAGCACCTTTTCGATGGACATATGGATGTCTTCATCGTTGATGTCGAAGGTGAAGTTGCCCTCTTCGATGGTTTTTTCAATTTCGGCTAGGCCAGAAACAATTGCCTGAGCGTCTTCTTCGGAAATTACACCCTGAGCAGCCAACATTCGCGCATGGGCACGGCTGCCGGCAATATCTTGGTGATACATTGCCTTGTCTACCGGAAGGGAAGCGCCGAATTCCTGGGTGAACTCGCTAACGCCCTTTTCAAAACGACCAGACCACAGAGCCATGGGGATCTCCTATCTAATACCAGGGCGCCTTGCCCTGGCGCTCAAGCCATAAGAACAGTTACCCATCATAACAAAAGCGCTCCCCCTTTAAGAAAAGGAGGAGCGCTGAAACGAATTGGCCGGAGGGCAAAAGCCGCAGCGTCATCGCGTTTAAGGCGAATAAAACCGCTTCGCGGTTTTATTCCCCGTCGGTTACACCCTGCTCGCGGCGATTCTTAGCCCACGTCTTGGTGGAAAGGCCGTACAGGTCGATGAAGCCCTTGGCAGCCTTGTGGTTGAAGGTGTCGGCTGCATCGTAGGTTGCCAGACCGTAATCGTACAGGCTGAAGTCAGACTTGCGGCCGGTGATGGTGCAGTTGCCCTTGTAGAACTTCAAACGCACAACGCCGGTTACGCACTGCTGGGTGGTGGCCATGAAAGAATCCAGCGCATGCTTCAGAGGGCTGAACCACTGGCCGTTGTATACCATGGTTGCCCAGTCATGCTCCAGGTGCAGCTTGTAACGCAGAACCTCGCGCTCAAGGCACATATCCTCAAGGCCACGGTGTGCAACGATCAGAGCCAGAGCGCCCGGTGCCTCGTAGCATTCACGGCTCTTAACGCCGATCATGCGGTTTTCAATCATGTCGATGCGGCCATAGCCGTTGTCGCCTGCGATCTGGTTCATCTTAGCGATGATGTCCAGATAGCTCATCTGCTCGCCGTCGATTGCTACCGGCAGGCCACCCTTGAACTCAACTTCGATTTCGGTGGGAGTATCGGGAGCCTTTTCCGGGTCGGTGGTCATGGTGTAGATGTCCAGCGGCGGGCGATTCATCGGGTCTTCCAGCACGCCACACTCAATAGCGCGGCCCCACAGGTTGTCGTCGATGGAGTAAGGCTTGGACTTGGTGGTGGGAACGGTTACACCGTGAGCCTCTGCCCAGTCCATTTCTTCCTGACGGGTGTGCATATCCCACTCGCGAACAGGAGCGATGATTTCCAGGGAAGGATCAAGCGCCTGAATGGAGGTTTCAAAGCGAACCTGGTCGTTGCCCTTGCCGGTGCAGCCATGAGCTACATACTTGGCGCCGAACTTATGAGCGGTGTCTACCAGGTACTTGGAAATAAGCGGACGGGAAAGAGCAGATACCAGCGGGTACTTGTTCTCGAAGTGAGCGTTGGCGTACAGAGCCTTGGAAAGGTAGTCTGCAGCGAAGTCTTCGCGCATGTCGGCGATGATGCAGTCGATTGCGCCCGTTGCCAGTGCGCGCTCCTTAACCTGCTCCAGGCCCTCGTGCTCCTGGCCAACCTCGCCTACAACAGCGATTACATCCAGGTCCTTTTCGTCCTGCAGCCACTTAATGCAGACGCTGGTGTCCAGACCGCCCGAGTAAGCGAGTACGCATTTTTCCTTTGCCATCTTCTTACCTTTCCTTAATTGGTGTGTATCTATTCAAATGCCCAAGCGGGCTAAACGCAAGGGAAAGCTTACTTCCCCTTGGTTGTTTTTACTCTTCGGTAACCTCTGCAGCTTCAGCCTCGTCGGCAGCTTCAGCTTCGGGCTGCTCAGGCTCATCGGCTGCACGGCCAGCTTCAAGAAGCTCAGGGAGCGCCTTGATGAGCTTATCTACTTCCATTTCGGTGCAGATGAGCGGCGGAAGGAAGCGCAGCGTGCCCTTGCTGGTGGCATTGAGCAGGAAGCCTGCCTTCAAACCAGCGGCAACAACCTTGTTGGCATCAATGCCCTCGGCAACATCGGCGCCCAGCATCAGGCCCAGGCCGCGAACCTCGGTAATGTCTTCAAGCGCACCCAGCTTTTCGGCAAAGTACTCGCCCACTTCGGTTACGCGATCGTCGTAGTGACCGCGGGAAAGCGTAGCCAGGGTTGCATGAGCTGCAGCCATAGCCAGGTTGCTACCACCAAAGGTGGAGCCGTGGTCGCCCGGCTCAAAGGCCTCGGCAACCTCGATGCGGGCAGCGCAGGCGCCCATGGGGAAGCCCGAAGCAATACCCTTTGCCATAGTGATGATATCGGGGGTAATGCCCATGTTCTGGAAGGCGAACGGATAATCGCCGCAGCGGTAAATACCCGACTGAACCTCGTCCACAATAAGCAGAAGGCCGTTCTTGCGGCAGAAGGTAGATACCTCATAGAGCGTGTCATCGTCCCACGGATATACGCCGGCTTCGCCCTGAACAGGCTCAACCATAACAGCACACACATCCCCAAGGTTGCTGTAAACAGCCTGGTGAAGAGCGTTAAGGTCGTTCATGGGAATATGCATAAAGCCGTCGGGCAGGGGCTCGAAGGCTTCCTGCTTTGCGGGCTGTGCGGTAGCAGCAAGCGTAGCCAAAGTGCGGCCGTGGAAGCTGCGATCCATGGTGATGATGGTTTGACCGCCGCTGCCAAACTTCTTGGAGTACAGGCGGGCCAGCTTAATGGCGCATTCATTAGCTTCTGCGCCGGAATTGGCGAAGAACACCGGCCAAGGAGCGCGGAAGAACTTAGGCACGCAGGTGTTGAGCATGTCGGAAATAAGCTTGGCAACTTCACCGCGATTTTCGATGTAGTAATAGTTGCTTACATGAATAAGGCGGGCGGCCTGCTCCTGAATGGCGCTTACCACTGCAGGGTGGCAATGGCCCAGGCTGTCTACGCCGATGCCGGAAAGAAAGTCCAGATAAGTATTGCCCTCATCGTCTTTGACTTCCATGCCCGAGCCCTCAACCAGCATGACCGGCTTGCGAGCGAAGGTTTGCATGACGTAGTGTTCGTCAAGCTTCTTTGCTTCTTCAAAACCCATGGTTTTCCTTTCGTATATGAAATGAGCCCGAAAACCGTTTCCGGCAAAAGCTCAAAGCTAGATTTTAACTTGTTTGCACTAGCGCTGCACGCACTGCGCGGTTTCTACAGGTTCTCGCTCAAACGCGATGCCAAAATGCCCAGCGGGCGCATTTCGTCTTTAGAAACGTCGGTGCTTTCATCGTAGATGAGCGTGCCGGAACCCGAAGAGGTAAGCAGCTCTACCAAAATAGAGTGCGGCTTGGTGCCGTTTACTATGTGAGCTCGCGGAACGCCGCCTTCAATGGCTTCAACGCACGACTGCAGCTTCGGAATCATGCCGCTAGAAACCTTGCCAGAAGCCAGCAATTCCTTGGTTTCGCGCACGGTCATCTGGGAAATGAGCGAATCCTTGTCTTCGAAGTTTTCGTAGTAGCCATCAACATCGGTAAGGAAGATGATCTTGTGTGCGCCAATGGCAGAAGCCACCGCGCAGGCAGCAACGTCGGCGTTGATGTTGTACGAGCCGCCATCGGTGCCCTCGCCCACCGAAGCGATGACCGGAATGTAGTCGGAGGCAATAAGCGCATTGATGTAAGAGGGATTTACCTCGGTAACCTTGCCCACGCGGCCAAGCTCGGGGTTTGCCTGCTCGGCAATGATGGTGCCGGCATCGGTGCCGTTAACGCCAACGGCCAGGTTGCCGTGCTCGTTCATAGCCAAAACCAGCTCTTCGTTCACCTTGCCGATGAGCGTCATCTTAACCACGTCCATGGCTTCTTCGGTGGTAACGCGCTGACCGTTTTTAAATTCAACGTCAATGCCAAACTTATTCATGTTTTCGGTAATGGCCGCACCGCCACCGTGCACAATTACGGGGTTAACGCCCATGATCTTGAGCATAACGATGTCGCTCATAACGGCATAGCGCAGCTCGGGGTCTACCATGGCGGCACCGCCATACTTGATAAGAACAGTTTTACCCGTGGCATTTTTGATCCACGGGAAGGCTTCAATTAAAACCTCTGCCGTATGGGTAGAGGTGATTTTGCGATCGCGTGCGTATTTCATGAGCGGTAATCTCCATTGATCGAAACGTATTCGTGTGAAAAGTCGCAGGTCCACATAGTAGTAGAACATTGGCCTGCGCCCAGGTTGGCATCGATTACCACCTCGGGTTCTTCAAACCTGCGCAGGGCCTCTTCTTCGCTGAAGGGCACAGGCAAGCCACCGCGCAACACGGGCATTCCCATGATGTCGATGTCCACATCTTCTTGACGGAAGGCGGCCCCACTGCGGCCCAAAGCGCCGGCAATGCGGCCCCAGTTAGCATCGTGGCCGGTAATAGCGGTTTTAACCAGGGGCGAATTGGCAACCGTGCGCGCTGCGGCATCGGCATCGGCATCTGTTGCAGCACCGCGAACGTTTACGGTAACCAGCTTGGTTGCGCCTTCGCCATCTTCGGCCATGGCACGCGCCAGTTTTTGGGTTACTGCGTTAAGTGCACAGCAAAATTCCTGGTAAGCAGCCGAATCTTCGGCAACAAACCCAGCACCTGCAGGCGCCGCCTTGCCCGAAGCAAACAAAACACACGTGTCGTTGGTGGAAGTGTCGCCATCAACCGTTACCTTGTTAAAGCTCTGGTTAACCGCGCCAACCAGCGCCTTGTGCAGCAAGGGAGCCGGCACTGGGCAATCGGTGGTAAGCACCGAAATCATGGTGGCCATGTTTGGCATGATCATGCCCGAGCCCTTTGCCATACCGCCCACCGTAAAGGTGCAGCCCGCATAGGCCGCATCTGCGCTGGCATAGCTTACGGCGGCCTGCTTGGGATGCGTGTCGGTGGTCATAATGGCCTGCGCAGCAGAAAGGCCGGTGGTCTGACCCAGCTGGCTGTGAAGCGCAGGTACGCCCGTAGTAAACGGAGTAGTGTCCAGGTTCTGACCAATTACACCGGTGGAGGCCACCAGCACATCTTCGGTTGCACAGCCTACGGTATCGGCCACAATGCCCGCCATGCGCCGCGCTGCTTCCAAGCCAACCGAACCCGTAGCAGCGTTAGCAATGCCGGAATTGATTACCATGGCGCGCGCAAGGCCATAGCCCACGCCGTCCAAATGCTCGCGCGAAACGGTTACGGGTGCCGCGCAAAAAACGTTTTGGGTGAATACACCTGCAGCGGGGCAAAGCTCATCGGCTTCAACCAGCGCCATATCAAGACGGTTAGGGTCGGCGCGAAAACCGGCATGGATACCGCCGGCGCGGAAACCCTGGGCGGACGTGACGCCACCGTTTTCAACGGTGGTCAGGTTCGCTGAATTCATATTTAGCTCACTCCTAAGAGGGATTGGCAACAGTGGAAAGCGCCTGCTGTTCGGGCAAACCGCAGACAAGGTTCGCACACTGAACCGCCTGGCCCGCTGCGCCCTTCACGATATTGTCGATAGCGCAGGTGGCAATTACACAGCCGGTAGTGGCGTTGTAGGCGACGCCTACATGCGCGCGGTTCGTGCCCACAACCGAAGAGGTTTTAGGCTGCTGGCCCAGCGGCAGCACGGTAACGAACGGCGAGCCTTCGTAGGCGTCGCAGTATCGTCGGTGAATTCCTTCCGCCGTAGCGCTGGCCTGGGCTTCTTCGGTGAGCTTGATGGTTACCGTAGAAAGCAAGCCGCGGGTAGCCGGAGCCAAATGCGGCGTGAACACCAAACGGCCCGGAATGCCTAAAATCTGCTCGATTTCAGGAGTGTGCCTGTGGTTGGTAACGCCATAGGCTTCGAAGTTTTCGTTGGCAGAAACGTAATGGGTACGTGCCGTTGCACTGCGGCCAGCGCCCGAAACGCCCGAAATAGCATCGGCAACTACTACGCCTTCAGAAAGCTCGATGGCAGGGGCTGCCGCAAGCGAAGTTGCAGTTGGGTAGCAACCAGCGCAGGCAACCAGAACAGGCTCGCCAGCCGCATGACGCGCGGCGGCGCTTACAAATGCATCACGGTTGAGCTCGGGTTGGCCAAACACGGCGGTTTCCAAAAGCTCGGGGCTGGTGTGCTCAACCTTGTACCATTTTTCGTACGTTTCCTGGCTGCGCAGGCGGTAGTCAGCCGAAAGGTCGACCACGGTAACGCCCGCCTTAAGCAACGCCGGGGCCTGCTTCATGGCAACCGTGTGCGGCGTGGCCAAAAACACCACATCGCAATTGAGCAGCTCGGGGGTTTCGTGATTGGCGAAAGCCAGGTTGGTTACGCCGCTGAATGCAGGGTATACCTGCGCCAAAGGCGTACCTTCATCGGAATTCGAGGTAATGACGGAAAGCTCGAATTCGGGGTGGCGCAGTACGATTCGCACCAACTCTGCCCCTGCATAGCCAGCTGCGCCTACGATACCCACCTTCAACATAATGAGCCTTCTTCCGTCTAATCGCCCAACGCAAATTTTTGCGCGAGTTCTTTTAATGAATGGTCCTGATCTACAGGTTTTATTAGGGTACTCCATTTCGCCTGATTGTTTAAGCCGCTTCCACGCATAAAACAGCCCTTGCACGCAGAAATGCCCGACAAGCGGGCATTTCTATCATAGGGAGGGGTTTGTTCGGCTATTACAGCTCGCCAGCTTCATCCATAAGCTTGAATTGGTGCATGGCCAGCTTGTAGCTGCTCTTGCCAAAGCCGGCAATCTGGCCCAGGCATTCGGGCGCAGTTACCGAAATATGGCGAAACGAGTCGCGGTCTTGGATGTTGGACATGTGCACTTCAACCGCGGGCACCAGCTCGTGCACCGATTCCAGCGCATCCATAAGCGCATAGCTGTAATGGGTGTAGGCGCCTGGGTTTAGCACCACGGGAATCTTCTGGCCGGTTTTGTCGGCTTCCAAATACAGCTCCTGCAAATGGTCGATAAGTGCGCCTTCGCCATTGTTTTGGAAAGCATGCACTTCAAAGCCCAGACCAGCGCCGTATTCGGCAAGCTCGGCAATAAGGTCGCTATAGGTTTGGTTGCCATATACGCCCTTGTTCCTAATACCGTAGAAATTGTTGTTGGGCCCGTTGATGATCTCTAGCTTGCGCATGGAAGCATCCTTTCTGCGCTGCAGGCAGCGCTTATTTGTTTACGTATTCGCGGATATAGCGCTCGATGCCCGTTACGCAGGCTTCAAGCGTTTGGTTTACCGGCGTGGCAACGCCGTACTTTTTACCCTGCGCAACCACGGCGCCATTGATAACGCCCACTTCGGTGGGTCGATGCTTTTCCAGGCTTTGCAGAATGGAAGGCTTGAAGCTGCCAGGCAGGCCGGCTCGTGCCAGCTCCAACGTGTCCATGGGGTTTTCGTACGTGAGCTTCACACCTGCCGCATGGGCAACATCGATACCTTCCTGAACTGCGGCAACAGCGGTTGAAACCAGCTTTTCTTCGGCGTACATGTCGCCATAGGGCAAATGCGTTATGCCGCACAAGGCGCCCGTGGCAACGTTAACCAAGAGTTTGTCCCAGATAACGCCCATGATGTTGTCGGAAACGATGCAATGCATGCCAGCATCCTCGAACGCAGCGCCAATAGCCTGAGTGCGCTCGGTAATGCGGCCGTCAAGCTCGCCAATAAACGTATCTTTGCCAGGTATGGTTGCCTGCACACGGCCAGGCTCCAGCAGCATGCCGCCAATGTAGGTTTTGCCGCCGATAACATGCTCGGCGCCCACGCATTCGCACAGCACGTCTTCGGCGCCCAAGCCATTTTGCAGTGACATTACTGTGGTATTGGGGCCTACCAGCTCTTTGCCTTCTTCCATGGTGTGCGCCGTATCGAATGCCTTGCACAGCACAATTACCAAATCGCACGGGCCAATGCCATCGGGCGTAGTGTGGCCCTGCGGGCGCGCCGTTTCTTCGCCCGTAGGCGTAACCATAACCAGGCCGTTTTCGTTGATAGCGTTCATGTGCGGCGCGCGGCCCACAAAGTGAACTTCATTGCCCGCCTGCGCAAGCGCACCGCCAATGGTGCTGCCCAGCGAGCCTGCCCCTAGAATGCATACCTTCATGGCTATGCCTCCCTTTTGTTGATTTCCAGCATCAGCCCAAACGGGGTGATGAACCAATTGTGCGGCTTGCCCGGCGCCTGGTACACACCTTCGGTAGCATAAGCGGCTTCAAGCAGCGCATCCACGTCGTCAGCCACCAGGCCAATGTGCGTCACATCGCCCTGGTAGAGGCCGCTACCCTGCTCGTCGCGTTGCAGTTGAATACCGCCCACCCATGCCTGGGCCCAGGGCTTTTCGCCGCTGGCAGGGTCGGTGAGCGTAACTTCCATACCCATTACCTGAGTGAAGAAGGCAAGCGCGCCTTCAAAATCGCGGACTTTCACCGCAGTGTGGTCGATATATGGTGCAGCCATGACATTCCCCAATCTAATCTTCAGGCGCAAAAAACTTCAGAATGTGCGTGGCAACGCACACGACTGTGCCGTCCTGGTTGGTTATTACAATATCGGCGTAGGTTTTCATGGCCTCTTCGTCTACGCGGGCCACCGTATAGGTTGCGGTGAGCGTATCGCCAAAGTACACCGGCGCCGTAAAGCGCAAATGGTCGTAGCCGTACGATGCGCTGGGAATGGGCGACTGATACTTTTCTTGGATGAGCGTCGAAGCGGTGCTGCCAAAGGCAAAGGTGAGCACGCCGTGCACAATGCGTGTGCCGTACTTGGTGGTTTTGGCAAAAGCCTCGTTCATGTGCATTTTGCTGTAGTCGCCCGTAACGCCCGCAAACAGATATACGTCCGATTCGCTCACCGTTTTGGTGAAGCTACAGCTGTTGCCAACTTCCAAAGGCAGTTTGGTCATGGCTTCCTCCCTCTTTATGTAGCTAACGCAACTTGACGGAATGCCTTACAGAGACGCAGGGTCCCTGCCTGCCAGCCCTTCCATACAGCGCATTGGCCAACCCCAAATTGAACGTTTTGCAGTGATTATTCCTGCAAATAAAACGGTATCCCAAGGCCAAGCCAACGTCTGCCGCAAAGATGTGATGGAAGATGCGCTAATATATGAACTGCATTCATGGTTTTATGTGCATACCGCGCATGTAAAGGGGAAGCCCAGCTCAGGCGGGCTAGGCGCGGCAAACAAAACCATCAAGGAGGGGCAGTGAACCTTGCGCAACTAACGTATTTTTGTCATTTGGCCAAAACCGAGCACTACACACGCTCGGCTGAAAGCCTGCACGTTTCGCAATCGGCGCTCTCGCACTCCATCTCTTCGTTGGAGCGCGAACTGGGCTGCTCGCTGTTCTGCAAGGTGGGCCGCAACGTGCAGCTCACCGACGATGGCAAAGTGTTCTTAAGGTATGTATCTGAAGGGCTGGCCGCAATCGACCGCGGCGTGGCCGAAATAGATCGGCGCCACGGCAGCCTTTCGGGCTCCATCAATGTAGGGGCCATTGCCACCGTGCGCTCGCATTACCTGCCCGCAGCCATGCAGAAGTTCCGCAAAACCTTTGGCGATAAAACCGAGTTCCACGTGCTGCAAGGCGAAACCGCGCCCTTGAACGAAAAGCTTGAGCAAGGCATTTGCGACCTGGTAATTGCCGGGCCCATGCACCGCCCTGGCATTGCCTGCACCACATTGTTTCACCAACGCTTGGTGGTGGCAGTACACCGCGACCACCCACTAGCGGCGCTGAAAAAGGTGCGTTACGAAAACCTGGTAGGGCACACCGTCATAACGTATCGTCGCGGTATCGCCTGCGGCGAGGTGCTGGAAACCTTCCTTCAAAACACCAACGCACCCCTGAACAAGCTCACCCTGGTGCGCAACTACGAAGACGAGGTTATTTTGGGCGCGCTGGCCGTGCACGAATCGAGCGTAGCGCTCACCATGCTCACGTCCAATTTGCCCGCCGACTCAAATATGGTGATTCTGCCGCTCGACGTGCCTGGATCAAAAGAGTTCTACCCTATTTCGCTCACGCGAAGAGAAGAAGATTCTTTAAACCCTGCCACTCAAGCGTTTATTGATTTCCTGCTAAAGTTTAAAGCGCCCGCCTATGAGCGACCCGACTTTATAGACAGCGACTAATCAGGGCAAACCCGCCCTATCCAACCGTCACGACTTAACCAAAGAGGGGATTTCCGTGAATCTGTCACAGCTGTATTACTTCAGAAAACTTGCCCAGGTGGGCTACTTCAACCGCGCCGCAAAAGAGCTGTTTATCACGCAGCCCGCGCTTTCCACTTCCATTTCCAGCCTAGAAAAAGAACTGGGCGTGGTGTTGTTTGAGCGCAGCAAAAACGGCGTGCACCTTACCGAAGACGGTCAGGAGTTCAACAACCATATTGCCGTGGCTTTGTCGGAAGTCGACCGCGCGGTAAGCGCCATGGCCGATCGCGCCGAAAACAAGAGCACGGTGCGCATTGCCACCACCGAATCGGTGCAGCGCAACCAGCTACCTGAATTCCTGAATGCCTTCCGCCAGAGCTACGATGCTCCGGTTGATTTCGATATTTCGGTTACCAACACCCAAGAATCGCTTACGGGCCTGCGTGAGCGCGCGTTTGACGTGGCCTTCTGCACCTATGTGCCCGACCTGCCCGATATGGAAACCATGCAGTTCACCACGCAAGACGTGGTTGCCGCGGTAAACGAAAACAACCCGCTTGCCGCCAACGACGTTATTACCTTAGAAGACCTGCGCGAGCACGATGGCAACCTTATTTCGTACAACCAGGCCTCCTCGCAGTTTACTTATCGCCTGTTCGAAGGGCTGTTCCGCGACTATGACCTTACGTTCAAGCAGCGCTTTGCCAACGAAATTGGCGCTATGTCGCTTTTGCTTTCCGATGAAAAGTCGGTAGCCCTTATGCTCGATGTCGTGGAAGACATCCCCTTCCCTGGCACCAAAACGCTGCCCATCAAAGAATTCGACGGCATGTTCCACTTGGTTTCGATGACGTATCGCAAAACGGCAGCACTCGATCAAACCACCCGTGCTTTTGTGCGTTTTGCCAAAGAGCAGCTGGCAGAGCGCGATTTTGGCACCCCCATCGAAGAAAAGTACCTGAAGGGCCAAGAAAACTAACCAACCCGCAAACGCAACGCGCCCCTGTCGAAATTCGGCAGGGGCGCGGCTTGTTTATGGGGCTAGATAGCCAAAACCGGCTAGGGCTGCAAAGCAGCAACCTCATCTATCCAAGCGCGAGCGCAAGCATCAGAGGGCATGCGCAAATCGCCACGGGGCGAAACCGCAACGCTACCCACCTTGGGGCCGTCGGGCAAGCAGGAGCGCTTGAACTGCTGGGCAAAGAAGCGCCAATAGAACGTGCGCAACCACTTCAGAATAGTTTCGTTGCTATAGCGGCCCGCAAAAGCAATCTTTGCCAAGCGGTACACCTTGCCAGGCGCATAGCCCATGCGCAGCATTTGATACAAGAAGAAATCGTGCAGCTCGTAGGGGCCCACCAAATCTTCGGTCTTCTGCGAAATATTGCCGTCTTCGGGAGGCAAGAGCTCAGGGCTTACCGGAGTATCCAAAACATCGGCCAGCACGGCAGCAAGCTCTGCGTCGCCGCAGGTGCAGGCATAATGGCGCACCAAGTGGCGCACCAGCGTTTTAGGGACCGAGGCATTTACGGCATACATAGACATATGATCGCCGTTATAGGTAGCCCAGCCAAGCGCAAGCTCGGAAAGGTCGCCCGTGCCCACCACAAAGCCGCCGGTCTGGTTGGCCACATCCATCAAAATCTGGGTGCGCTCACGCGCCTGGCTGTTTTCGTACGTCACATCGTGCACGCTGGCATCGTGCTCAATGTCTGCAAAATGCTGAGTAACGGCAGCGGCAATGGGGATTTCTTTAAGCGTTGCACCCAGCGAGCGAATCATGGCAAGGGCATTGTTGTACGTGCGGTCGGTAGTGCCAAAGCCTGGCATGGTGATGGCAACAATGCCTGTGCGCGGCATACCCAGCATGTCGAATGCGCGAGCAGTTACCAGCAAGGCCAAGGTGGAATCCAAACCGCCCGAAATGCCCACTACGGCGCTCTTGGCATGCGCATGGGCCAGACGCTTTTTCAGGCCAAGCGCCTGGATGCTCAAAATCTCTTCGCAGCGATGAGCCAACTGTTGCGTATCGGCAGGGACAAACGGGTCGGCGTCAAATGTGCGCGTTAGCTGGGTTTCTTCCACGCACAAGCTAAAGCTAACCGTACGGTAGCCTTCCGGATTGGCCGCAGGGAACGTGCTCATGCGACGGCGCTCGGAAGCTAGGCGGGCAACGTCAACGTCGGCCACGGTAACCTCGTTTTCAAACGTGGCCGATTCAGCCAACACGCTGCCGTATTCGGCAATAAGGTTCTGACCGCCAAATACCAAATCGGTGCTAGATTCGCCTTCGCCAGCAGTGGCATAAATGTAGGCCGCTACCAGCTGGGCCGACTGGCTGGAAACCAAGCTGCGGCGGTAGGTGTTCTTGCCCACCATTTCGTCGCTCGCCGAAAGGTTAACAAGCACCGTAGCGCCCGCCAAAGCATGGCCAATGCTGGGTGGGTTTGGTACCCACAGGTCTTCGCAAAGCTCGGCTGCGATTGTAAGCTCTGGCACATTTTCGCAGGTGAACAGCAAATTAGTGCCAACGGGAACTTCAACGCCGGCAAATGCCTTCGTACCCATGTTGGCCGTACCGGGCGCAAAATGGCGCGTTTCGTAGAATTCGTTGTAGGCAGGCAGGTTCACCTTAGGCACAAAGCCCAGCACCTTGCCATGGCTAAGCGCTGCTGCAACATTGAGCAGCTTGCCCGCATGGCGAAGCGGCAAGCCCACAAAAATAAGGGCATCAACGCCAGCGGTTTGCTGGGCAATGTGGGCCAGCGCTTCTTCGGCTTCGTCCAACAGTTTTTGCTGCCAAAATAAGTCGCTGCAGGTATAGGCAGTAATGCACAGTTCGGGCAGTACCATCATCTTTGCATGGGCGGCTTCCATCTGTTCTATGCAGGAAAGAATGGCGGCCGCATTTGCCTTGCAGTCTGCCACTTCAACCTTAGGGGTTGCCGCTGCAACCTTGATGAATCCATCCCTCATGCCAGCTCCTTGTACCTGCTTAATTGTTCACTCGATTATAAATCAAGAGCCGTGGCACCTATCTTGCCTAAAGCCCCGCCGAAGCTGGCGCACTAGCGAATCTCATAACGTCCAGGCTTTTGCTTAATGGGACGGGGTTCCATATCGGGATAGCCCAGCACAATGGCGCCAATAAGCTGGCCACGCTCGGGGGCAAAATGGCTGCGCAGCGCATTGCCGGCACGCACCACCGCTTCAACCCAGCAGGTAGCCAGGCCCTTGTCGTATGCAGCAAGGCAGATATTCTGCATAGCCGCAGCCGTGCTTTCAATGCAGCTTGGCATAATCTCATCGTTGTAATCGGGCTTATTCAAGAAGGCCAGGATGATGGTTTGGGCGCCACCGAGCGCGCTCATGAATTCCATGGTTTCCTCTACAACCTCGGGGTGATTCTTAAAGCGCGCTTCGAGTTCTTTACGGTGCGAAAACGCAGTGGTTCCCAGCTCGCTGAACAAATAGGAAAGGTCTTCCTTCTTGGTAAGCGCCACAAAGTACCACGGCTGCAGGTTCTGGCCAGAAGGCGCGCAGCAGCCTGCCTTAATAACCTCTTCAATCAGTTCGGGATCAACCGGCTGGTTGGTGAACTTGCGAACGCTCCTGCGGTTTTTGATAGCTTCCATAAGCTCCATTTTGCTCATCCCTTTCTGCGCTTTCGCGCTCCCCTTTCGGGAATACATCTGCGCCAGCGAATGCTCCTATTTCAGAGCTCCAATCGCAGGCAACCTCCCAATAAACAGCCCGCCTACAATGCGGGCAAACAGCTACAGCAAAAAGCGCTGCACTTCAGCCATCATGGCCGCAGGCGCTTCTTCTGGAATAAAGTGGCCACACGGCAAGCTGCACCCCTGCACGTCTTCGCAGAAATGGTTCCAGCAAGCCAGCGGGTCGAAGAACTTTTCTACCAGGCCGTTTGCGCCCCAAAGCACTAAAGTGGGCGCCTTGATGGTTTTTCCAGCCTTCAAATCGTCTGCATCCAAAAAGCGGTCGATGCTTTCGCCTGCGCGGTATTCTTCGCAAATAGCATGGATGCATTCCACGTTGTAATGGCGCAGGTATTCTTCATACACTTCAGGCGGAAAGGCCTCTGCCGAAGTATCGTTTTCGGAATTGTAGCGTCCAATGTGCAGCGCGTTGCGGAAGTACATTTTGCGGCTGGAAAGAATAAGGTCTTCAGGGAACGGCTCGTCTTGCGTAAGCAGGTACCAGTGGTACAGCGCTTTGGCGAATTCTGCCGTGCTGAGCGCGTACATGTCGTAGGTAGAAACAATGTCTAAAAGCACCAGCTTGTTTACACGTTCGGGGTGATCCAACGCCAAGCGATACCCCACGCGCGCACCGCGGTCGTGCCCCATGATGCTGAATTTTTCGTACCCCAGGTGCTGCATTACCTTTATGCAGTCGAGCGCCATGGTGCGCTTAGAATACGTGCTGTGATCAGGCAGGCCTTCGGGCTTGCCGCTATCGCCATATCCGCGCAGATCGCACAGCACAACGGTGAAGTTGCGCATAAGCTCACCGGCAACCTTATGCCACATAAGGTAGGTTTCCGGGTGGCCATGCAAAAGCAGAAGCGGCTCGCCTTCACCCATCACAACCGTATGGATGGAAACGCCGCCTTCACCTTCAATGAAATGATGCGTAGCAGTTTCGAACATAGGGACCCCCTATCCCTTACTGAACGGCTTGCATTCTGTACAAAGAATTATACCGCCGAGCATTACCCAGCGGCCTTGCCGCCATGTGACTTTTAAGGCGTCATCCCCCGCAAAAGTAAGGCCGGTGGCGCACGTCGCCGCTCCGCCCGCCTCGCACTTCTACCAGTGGCGCACGTCGCCGCCCCGCACAGCCTCACGCTTCTGCCGGTGGCGCACGTCGCCGCCCCGCCCAGCCTCACACTTCTGCTAGGCGCACTCCTGTACAAAACAAAGGCCGCCGGCACCTGCCAGCGGCCTTCCTGTTTCATAGTTCTAGGCGCCTACGACCAGCGTTTAAGCGGCGGATATTCCAGCCCAAACCGGTCAAAGATTTTGCCGATGATCTGGTCTTCCATGTCTTCGATTGTTTTGGGCCCATGGTAATACGTAAGCATAGGCGGCATGAGCGTAACGTTAGGAATAGTTGCCAACGTGCTCATGTTGCGCAGATGAATAGCGCTCAACGGGGTTTCGCGGGCAACCAGCACCAACGGGCGCTGCTCTTTGAGCGTTACATCGGCCGCGCGCAACAGCAAATTATCGCTGTAGCCCGTGGCAATGCCTGCCACCGTTTTCATGCTGCACGGCACAACCACCATGCCCAACGTACAAAAGGTGCCGCTGGCGATGCTTTCGCCCAGGCTTTCGTTACTGTGCACGCAATCGGCCAAAGCCAGCGCTTCTTCAAACAGCTGCGGCTCTTCGTAGCTTGCCGTTAAACGCGCGCTATCGGTTGCAACAACATGTACCTCAAGCTGGGTATATTCCTTAAGCTGGCGAATAAAGCGGCAGGCCAGGTGCGTGCCGCTTGCACCGGTTATGCCAACAACAATGCGCTGCATGCTAAGCCTCAAAATCCGGCAGCCAATGCTTCGGATCTACGTCCATGATCTTGCAGCGATGGAACCTGTCCTTCAAATCGTAAGGAACGGTGCAGTCATAGATGGTTTTGCACGCAATGCCATGGTCGCGAATGCTGGGGCTGAAATCTGGGTCGTTGGAAGGGTCCAGAGGATGACAACGCACACCGGGGATGGTGATGATGTCCTGGTCGCCCTGCAGGCGCGTGTTCATGGCCCACAAAACATCGCTTAAATCGAACGGGTCAACGTCCTCGTCTACCAAGAATACGTTCTTCAGCTCGCTAAACGCCGAAAATGCCAGCAGTGCCATCTGACGCTGACGGCCTTCGTCGGAAGGCATGCTCTTCTTAACCTGCATAACGGCCATGTACTTGCCGCCACCGGGCGATGCACAGTACACGTTTTGCAAGCGGCCGGGCATTGCTTTTTCCACCATCTGGATGATGCTTGCTTCGGTAGGAATGCCCGCCATGCTTACATGCTCTTCGGAAGGCCCGATGCAAGTTTGCATGATGGGGTTGGTGCGAGTGGTTACCGCCTTCACCTTGATAATGGGAAGCGAAGGATTGGCCGGGCCGGTATAGCCGGGGAATTCTGGCATGGCCTTGCCGGTGTTGGTGTTCTGATCTTCCGCTACGCGCTTGCCGGGCAGAATTTCGCCTTCAATAACGTATTCCGCGTTGGCAATGCAGCGTTCGTTTACGGTAAGGCACTTTGCCATGCGCACTGGCTCGCCGCGCAGCGCACCTGCAACGTTAAGCTCGTCATAGCCCATAGGCGTCGTAGGCGGCTCAAAGCAGGTGGCCAACTCGATGGCAGGGTCTACGCCAATGCTGATGGAAATAGGCAGAGGTTGGCCCATAGCTTCGGCCTTTTCATAGAAAGCGCCAATATGGCGAGCGCCAGGCACCATGTAGATAGAAATCTCATCGGGACCCTGCAGGCACATACGATGAATGGTGATATCAGAAACATGGGTTTCGGGGTCGGATGCGTAGCACATGCCCAGCGTAATGTAGGGGCCCGCATCTTCAGGCGTGTTGGTGGGAGCCGGCACCAGCTTGCGCACATCAAAGCCATCCTCGGTTGCGTAGTGCACCACTTCTTGGCATAGCGCTTCTTCGGCCGGTACCTCAACAGGCGGAACAGGGTTAAGCACCGCATCGTTGAGCAAAAAGCCCAGACGACGCGGGTCGGCATCAAGGAGCTTGGCAACGCGGTTGCGGCTGGCAAGCAAGCCAATAGCAACGCGAGCACCAGGATGGCCCTTCACATTGTTGAAGATCATAGCTGGGCCTTCTTTGGTAGGACGCGGAACCGTGCCGCCCGAACCAACATGGCGATACACGCCGCACAACTCAGCAGCAGGGTCTACCTCAACATCGGTTTCTACCAATTGGCCAGGGATGCCGCGCAAAAATTCAAGCGCGCTACGAAGGTCGTTTACGTTGTTCCCCATATCAACTCCTCCATTCATTTGAACAGGTTCAATTATACGGAAGCTTGCACCCAAACAAGCTCGGTTCTTATTCCGTTTAGCCAAAGTTGTATTGCCATTTACGAATAAGAGCAAACGGCACGCATAGAGAAGCAATGGCAGGCGGTACACCTAGCCGGTTTGCAAAGACCCGAACCAGATAGGTACACCGCCCGCCCTTGCGCTTCTTGCTGCAAAATAGCCAACCCTGCGAGCACAACAAAAAGGGACCGGAGCGTGCACCCCGGTCCCTCTTCATCCAAAGCTAAGCTTCAGAATGGGACGTATGTCCTGTTTGGTGGTAAGGATTAAGCGAATTGCTTAGTCCTCAACATGACCTGCCTTAGCAGCAGCCAAGCGAGCCTTGAGAGCTTCGAGCTGACGCTCGGTCTCTTCGTCTTCGATGCGCTGCAGTTCCTTGTTGTAGGCGTAGTCCTCGCGGATCTTGTCGTTGTCGGAAATGAGCAGGTAGAGGACGATTGCGGCTACGAAGCCGACGCCGCCGCCGCGGGCTACGATGAAGCCAGCGATCATGCCTGTCATGCCCTTGTCAAGGTCATCGCGAACCAGGCCGAAGGCGATCTGTGCGCAGAGCCAGCCCTGAATGAGCAGTACAACTACGAGCAGTGCTGCAGATGCTGCAAGGGATGCCTCGTACAGAGGATAAACGAACAGACCAATAACGGTGAAGATCAGGTTGGTACCAGAACCGTCGTAGATGGAGTCCATGCCCTGGCGACCGGACTGCTTATAGCGAGCATAGGTTGCTACGCAGTAAGGAGCGGACAGCGGGCCAGCGAGTGCCGGGTAAGGTGCGAACAGTGCCAGCAGTGCGTTACGAATACCGCAGATAACGTTGGTACGGTTCGGGTCGAACTCGATGTACTCGTCGTCGCGGGCAGCCTGCAGACCCAGCTGCTGTACGGTTACGAAGTCGCCGTAAGCGATTACCCAAGCAACAATTGCGTACGGGAAGGCCTGAACCCAAACGGTAGGATCGGTTGCGAAACCGATGAACAGAGGCGATACGGTGGCAAACAGCAGACCAAAGTCAGGAACCTTGATGATTTCGCCGGACCACTCGAAGTTGAATTCGCCTGCGCAGCCACCTGCTACGAGCAGAGCGATAACTGCCCACAGGAAGCTGTAGTTGCCGAGGATGGCAACGAAGCGGTTGGTGTCCATGTACTTGCGAACACGCTTAGAGAACATGAGCAGGAACACAACAACCAGGCCGCAGAGGCAACCAACGGTTACGGTGTCAACAGCGCCGCCTTCCTTCAGGCGAACAGCTACGGCGTTAACGCCAGCGCCCATAACGATACCTGCCTTGATAGCAGGAGGTACCATCGTGTTGAGCTTCTTAGACAAGCCCGTGGCACCCAAGATTATGAACAAAGCCGCCAATTCTAGCTGAATGGCTGTCAACATCTGAAGTCGTGCAACGCCGGGGTCCAAAGACTCCAGGAACACAACGATGATTGCCATAGCCGGAGTAATCCAACCACAAATGGAAGGCTCACCGAGCAGCCAGTTCAGGGTGTACATACCCGTCTCAAATACAACCAGTGCCCATGCAACTGCAGGATCAAGGCCCAGGGTGCTGATAAGAACAGCCAGAGCGCCGTACGAAGTACAAGCGTTCATGAGGCCGGTTACAACCTCGGGCGGCGAGATCTTGAAGTGAATGAACGGCAGACGGATACGGAACAGGCCAATTTTCCAACATGGCTGAATTCCACCGAATTCACGCTTAAGCATTGCCATTGCTTAGCCCCTCTCTCCTAATGCGCATCCCTGCGCATAAATAAAATCGACCATCTTACTCCTCCTTCTTTTGATTGCATCAGGTTTGCACGTGCACGCTTGCTTGCCCGATGCCTTCAATAGACTAAGAAATTTGAAATGGAGTTCTGCTTCACTTGGCTGTTGGACGCTTCGCGAACAACTAAGCCAAACGGAAATCCCTCAAATCCCCGAAGTCCCATGAAGATGGTCCCTACTATGAACTACCGCGCTGTTGTCCGATCCCCCGATGGACAAAGGCACAGCGCTTCAAGTCCACGACCGATTATTCTCCAACGGTTGAACATGTTCTAATTCACTTTGAACATGTTTTACATAGTTTCCGCAAATATAATTTGCTGCTCCTATCAAAACTTATATACCTATTGGTCAAATTGATAAGTTTCGCTTCTGCAACCCCTGAAATGCGGCGTTACCTTCCCGTTAATTTCTTTCGCGAATAATTTTCATCATTAACGTGAATGAAACACAGAAACCCAAATACAACCCAATCGCCCACCCATTGTTCGCCGTTTGCTATTTGTTGCTTGACTAAAACACGTTCAATCGAATATTTTCCAACTCGGATCTTTTTTTGGAGTCGGTACGCCAGAGTGGGGCGCTGCCTAATAAAAAGGCAATGGACGTGTGTTACCCGGGACTCTGTGCTTCAAGACGAGAAACCGCATCTGTTCCCTTTGTAGAGAAAGGAGCACTACGGAATGATCGCCTTAACAACCGCTCAGATCATCGCGATTGTCATCTTCGTAATCGTGATGGCACTCATCATTTCCGAAAAAGTGCATCGCACCACGGCGGCCCTAGCTGGTGCCGTCGCCCTCATCCTTGCAGGTGTCGTAACGTTCGACACAGGCGTGGAACACATCGACTTCGGCACGCTAGGCGTGCTGGTAGGCATGATGATCTTTGTTGCCGTGGTAAAGAACTCGGGCATCTTCGAGTACTTGGCCATTCGCGCAGCAAAGATCGCAAAAGGCAACCCATGGATAATCATGGTGCTGTTCGTACTTATTACCGCCGTTCTTTCCGCATTCCTGGACAACGTAACCACGGTTTTGCTTATCGGCCCGGTTACCTACACCGTATGCAAGATGCTGGAAGTGAACCCGGTACCTTTCTTCATTACCGAAATCATCGCTTCCAATGTTGGTGGCACGGCAACGCTTATTGGCGACCCGCCCAACATCATGATCGGTTCGGCTACCGGCCTTACCTTCTTCGACTTCCTGGCCAACGATGGCCCGGCTGTGCTCATCATCATGGTTGTGATGATTGGCCTGTTCTACGTAATGTACGGCCGCAACATGGGTGCCTCGCAAGAAAAGCGCGACCACGTTATGGCTATGCATGCGCACGAAGCCATTAAGGACCAGAGCCTCTTCAAGAAGAGCGTAGTGATGATCATCCTGGTTGCGCTGGCCTTTGTTGTGCATGGCGCGCTGAACATCGAGCCCAGCGTAGTGGCACTTACCGCTGCGGCCATCATGCTTATTCTTGGACGCTCGGACGTTGAGCACACGCTCATGGATGTTGAGTGGGCCACCATCGGCTTCTTCGCCGGCCTGTTTGTAGTAGTTGGCGGCCTGGCCGAAACCGGCGTTATCGAAATGATGGCCTATGCGCTCATCGATGCCACCGGCGGCAACATGATGATTACCATCATTGTTTTGGTTTGGGCCTCGGCCATTATCTCTTCGTTCCTGGACAACATTCCGCTGGTTGCCACGCTTATTCCCATCATCACCACCATGCAAAGCACCGGCATGGATGTAATGCCTTTGTGGTGGGCTGTTTCGCTGGGCGCTTGCATCGGCGGCATCGGCACGCTCATCGGCGCATCGGCCAATGTTGTTCTGGCAAGCATCTCCAACAAGTACGGCCATCCCATCACCTTTATGGAGTACACCAAGGTTGGCTTCCCGCTGATGTTGCTGTTCACTGCCATCAGCTGCGTATACCTGGTAGTTCGCTTCTGCGTACTGGTTTAGGGGCATTTACCGGGCTGCCACAAAGCAGCAGTGGCCCGCCCTGCGCAAAGTGTTAGCTAACGGCTATTCGCCCATTCGGCCGCCTCACGATTGTGGGGCGGCTTTTTTATTCCTATTAATATGGTAAGAAACGCAAATGATTTTGCGCCGATTTGGCCTGAACGCGTTATTGACGGCATTTTCTTGTAACCGTACTCTTTTTAGGTAAAGAAAGCGCAGCGCTTTAGTGGAGGCTTTTTGGCCTTCTTTTTTATCGCGCTGTTTTGAGGGAGTAAGCTTTCTTAAAGGGAAACACCTGGGCTTGAGCGCCTAGGTAATGGGAAGGAGTGGTGTGTATGCCCGAATTTACTACACCGCAGATCATTTCAATTGTGATCTTCATCGTAGTGTTCGCGCTGATCATCTCGGAGAAGATCCACCGTACAACTGCTGCGCTTGCTGGCGCCGTCGTGCTTATCCTTACGGGCATCCTTACGTTCGACAAGGGCATGGAGCACATCGACTTCGGTACGCTTGGCGTTTTGGCTGGCATGATGATTTTCGTAGCCGTGGTTAAACAATCAGGCATTTTCGAATACATAGCCATCCGAGCGGCGAAGATAGCAAAGGGCAACCCATGGGTAATCATGGTGCTTTTGCTGCTTATTACTGCTGTTCTTTCTGCATTCTTGGACAACGTAACCACGGTTCTGCTTATTGGCCCGGTTACCTTCACCGTATGCAAGATGCTGGAAATGAGCCCCGTGCCGTTCTTCTTGGTTGAAATCATGGCATCCAACATCGGTGGTACCGCCACCCTTATTGGCGACCCGCCCAACATCATGATCGGCTCTGCTGCAAACCTCACCTTCATGGACTTCTTGGTTTACAACGGCCCAGCAGTTCTAATCATCACCGTTGCTGCAATCGCCATCTTCTACGTGCTGTACGGCCGCAACATGGGCGCCTCCGCTGAAAAGCAGGAGCACATCATGCAGCTGCACGCACATGAGGCTATTCAGAACGAAAGCCTGTTCAAGAAGAGCGTGGTAATGATTGTTCTGGTTGCCATCGCATTTGTTTGTCACAGCATGGTTGGCGTTGAGCCCAGCGTTGTTGCTCTTACCGCAGCAGCCATCATGCTCATCATCAGCGCAGCCGACGTTGAAAAGATCCTGCTCGACGTTGAATGGGCAACCATTGGCTTCTTCGCCGGCCTGTTCATTGTTGTTGGCGGCCTTTCCGAAACCGGCGTTATCTTGATGCTGGCAAACGGCCTTATCGACATCACTGGCGGCAACATGATGGTTACCATCATCGTGCTGTGCTGGGCATCGGCTCTTATCTCGTCCTTCTTGGACAACATCCCCATGGTTGCAACGCTCATCCCCATTATTTTGGCTATGGAGCAAACCGGCATGGACGTTATGCCTTACTGGTGGGCAATTTCGCTTGGCGCCTGCATCGGCGGCATCGGCACGCTCATCGGCGCATCTGCAAACGTTGTTCTTTCGGGCATTTCGGGCCGCTACGGTTATCCCATCACGTTTATGGAATACACCAAGGTCGGCTTCCCCTGTATGCTCGTGTTCACCGCCATCAGCTGCGTATACCTGGTAGTTCGCTTCTGCGTACTGGTTTA
>CAVFVF010000012.1:0-40294 GCA_963625925.1 Eggerthellaceae bacterium
TCAATAAGCACAGTGAAGTCAACGCCGTACAGGTCTTTTAGGGCCTGCTGGATATCTGTCATGAAATGCTTTTCTATCCAGTCTTTAATAAAGCCGTTATCGGAAGTGAGCATCATGAACCCAGGGCTTGCCGCCTGAATCTGGACACGGCTAAAGAACGCATCGACCTGCGATGCGTTTACGTTTGGGTACGACTTGATTTGTCGAATTAGGTCTGTCCAGGTTTGTTCGAGGTCCATATGCCTATCCGTTTGGTTGCTAGGGTTGGTATTCTACCAGCCCTAAAAAGCTACTTACAAAGATAGTGCAATTTGGGTGCCTTGGGGTGTTAACCTGCGTTTCTTGTTCACTTTTTCGATAATGCCGGCTTCTTCCATTTTCGAAAAAGCGGTATGAACGCTGGCCACTGCGATGCCGGTTTCGTTGCTGGTTTCTGTTACGCCTAAGGTTTTGTTGGGCAACAGGGCCTTGAGTATCTTTTCTTCATTCTCGGTGAAATCAGGTGCCACAAGGGCATCGCTTTCTGGCTTTTCCTTTGCGGCGACCAGGCTGATGGTGACAACCGAGCCTTTATCGACGTTGTCTTCAATTTCGATACGGCCGTGTGCGGTGCTTAAGTAGTCTTTTACGATAGGTAGCCCCGAGCCCACGCCGCGGATGTAGCGCTTCATAGGCTCAACAGCCGAAGAGAATCCAGGTTCCTGGGCTAGCTCCTTTTGCTTGATGCCAGGGCCTTGGTCGGCGAACCGGATGGTGTTTCCTTGGTCGAAGATGGATACTACTACTTCTTCAAAGTTGGCGTGGATGAAGTTTTCTGAAACCTCGCGAATGACGGTATAGGGAATCATCCCACCTTGGTCTTTGGCATTCTTGTACGTTTCCGAAGCGATGTGCTCGATGTACTCATGCGTAGGACCGGCATCTATTTGTATTACACGCGGAGCGGTTTTAAGCGAATCATATACCGCGATGCGGGCGGGTGTGTTGATGTAGCTGTAGTCAAAGCCGTTGCTCACTGGTGCAGTATTCGGCGCCATGCCGCCGTTTACGGTGTGCGCATAGTTTGCACTGTAATTAGGCTGCTCGACAAAAGTGGGCTGCTGTGGGTTGTTCTGGTAGGCGTCTGCTTGGTTGTTAACTTCAAATTGAGGGGTTGACGGTATGCCCCAACCCATTTGTTGTGCATAACCATAGTTAGGTACCCCATATTGAGGGGCTTGACCAAACCTATTTTGAGGTAACGCTTGTGGAAAACCCCCAACTGTGGAAGAGCCTTGTGGTTGCTGGTTGCCCTCTATGTACTGGGCTTGACCCTGCGTGTATACACCGCCAGCCAACGGGGCCTGTCCGCTTCCCCAACTGGGCATGCCTTGCATGGAGCCCTGGTTTGTTACAGGCGCTGGGTTTATCGGTTGCATATGTGGTTCGTTTTCTTGGGCCATGTTGCTTTCCGATTTTCACTACAGAAGAAAAAAGCCCGATCCTGGGTGAAAATATCACCGAATCAGGCTTGGTTTTCACTTCATTCTAGACGGCGTTTTAACGTTTTTCAATTCCCACCCTACTCTTCAACACGACTTTTCGTACTTTTCAACATTCTTTCAATCAAATGTGGAAAACACCGAAAAATAGAGATTGAAAATGGTTGAAAACCGAAAACCGTGTGGGAAACATCCCTAAGGCGGATCTATTCGATAGAGCTTTGGGTTTGCTGGTTCCGGCTCTTGTATCGATGGAACCTGGAATGTTTCACGCGAAACATTCAGAACTTAAAAGCCTGGTTAGGGCAACCTTTGAGCCTGAGTATTAGTAGACGGCAAATGCGCCGGCACATGCTCGCAACACTCTGCGATAATGCTTGAAGACGTCTTCTTCCAAGGCGTCTAAGTTTTCAACATTATCCACATTCTTACACGTTAAAAATGTGGATAACTCCCTTTCTTTGAGGAAAGAAGGCTGCTATGAATGTTTCGGTTCCTTTGGAAAATGGCTATCTGCCCGACAGGTTTGGCAAGTACTCTGCGCCAGAGATGCGCAAAGAGGGGAACAACATCCATTCCTTCCCTATTGGTATCTCTGATGTGCCCGCCGGTACGAAGTCCATTGCATTGGCTTATGTCGACTATGACTCTATTCCCGTGTGCGGCTTCCAATGGGTGCATTGGACTGCATGCGGCATTGACCCCACCACTACTGAAATCCCCGAGGGCGCAAGTCATAGTGGCGAGTTTGCGTTTATCCAGGGTTCTAATAGCTGCACCTCGCGTGCTTCAGAAACCAGCGAGGACGTAATCTGTGGCTACATTGGCCCCTGCCCACCCGATAAGGATCATATCTATACGCTTCGCGTGTATGCCCTCGATACCGAGCTTTCTCTCGCTCGTGGCTTTTATTACAACGAGCTGCATTGGGCTATGAAGGGGCATGTACTTGAGTGCGTGGAATTAGATATGCATTCGCGTGCTTAGTTCGGTTGCCCAGTTTTGCGTGTGCATTGTGTGTGCTGCCTTCGAATCGGCCAGCATGCCAATTCCTTTTTTCTTGACGGTGGTTTTTCCCATCGTATAATTTCGAGGTTACTGTAAATCGAAAGGAAAAGTGATGAAGCGCACCTATCAACCTAATACCCGTAAGCGCGCAAAGACTCATGGTTTCCGTGCACGTATGGCAACCAAGAGCGGCCGTGCCGTTCTTTCCGCTCGTCGTGCCAAGGGCCGCAAGCGTCTTTGTGTTTAATTTTCCTTGTGAGAAACCGTGTTAGGAACCATTAAATCCAGCACTGAGATCTCCTATCTGTTCTCGCACGGAAAAAGACATGCAACTCCCGTCGGTACATTGATTGTGTATTGCGGGGATACTGAACACGGCCCGAGCGGCCGTGTTGCATTTATAGCTGGCAAGAAAAATGGCAACGCAGTTTGGCGTAACTCAGCAAAAAGAAGAATGCGGGCTGTTTGCCACGACTTGGGAGGCCCCTGGCCGGAGTTGAATGTCTTATTTGTCGCGAACAGGAAAACTACGCGAGCTACTTATAGTAAAGTGCTTGCGGAGTGTAAGAAGGTTTTCGAGCTTTACCAGGGTAAAGAGCAATAACCGTGAAATTTATTTGGTCGAAGATCGCAGCTATTCCAAAGCTTTTGCTCATTCTTCTAATTAAGTTTTATCGGTTGGGCATTTCACCCTTGCTGCCGGCAACATGCCGCTTTATTCCAACTTGTTCGGAATATGGGCTTACCGCTGTGCAGCGGTTCGGCTTTCTTAAAGGGTTGTACCTTACTTGCCGTCGCATATTAAGGTGCCGCCCTGGTGGAGGCAGAGGATACGACCCTGTACCCGAAACCTTTCACTTCTTTAATAAGTAGTCACTACCCGAGAGGATTTTTGATTCATGTGGGATGCGTTTAAAGACGCAATCTTCTGGTGTATCGAAGCGGCTTACAATTTTGTAGCCGACTGGGGTTTGGCAATTATCTTGGTTACCTTGATTCTTCGCCTTATCCTGTTCCCTTTGATGCAGAAGCAGATTAAGTCTTCTTATCGAATGCAGCAGTTTAGTCCGCGCATTCAGGAAATCCAGGAGCGTTACGCCGACGACCAGCAGCGTCAGTCCGAAGAGCTGCAGAAGATTTACGCCGAAATTGGTTTTAACCCCATTACCGGCTGTCTTCCCTTGCTTCTTCAGATGCCTATCTTTGTTGCGCTGTTCCAGGTTTTGCAGGAAATGGGTTCTCGTACCGAGGGTATGACGTACTCCTTTTACAATATCCTGCCAAGCCTTATTACCTCGCCTTCCGATATGTTCGCGCAGAGCATTACTGGATTCATTCCGTACGGCATCCTGCTTTTGATCTTCGCCTTCTGTACGTTCTTGCCTTCCTTGCTTCAGCAGGCAGGTACCAACAACCCGCAGAAGAACCAGACTATGATCATGATGGGCGTTATGTCCCTGTTCATGCTTTGGCTTGGTTGGGGCTCCCCCACTGGCGTTCTGCTGTTCTGGGCTACTTCTTCCTTGTTCGGTGTTTTCCAGCAGATCATCTCTACCCGCGTGTTCAAGCATCACGATGAGGTTGCCGAGGCTGCTGTTGTTGAGGTTAAGCCCGTTGAGGTTAACGTAGTACGCAAAGAAAAGAAGAAGCGTCCTACTAAGAAGAGCAAGTAGTTTTTACGCGCTGCTTTATATTTACCGTCTCCTCCCCCTGTATAGCTTTTGCCGTGCAGGGGGAGATTTGAATGTAAGGAGGTTCTCATGACTGAAGAGAACATCGAGGCTGAGGTAGCAGAGGAAGCTACCGAACCGGCTTCTGAGGGTAGGCAATTTACCGAAGAAGAGATTGATAAGGTTGCCGATACTGCAACTGAGGCAATCAAAGATATCCTCAAGTACTTCAATGTTGGTGAGGTAGAGATTGAGGAATACGAGGGTGATGAAGGCGAGCTTATTCTCGACATTACCGGTGACGACTTGGCTGTGCTCATCGGTCGTCATGGTAAGACGCTCGATGCTCTGCAATTCCTGATTTCCTCTATGACGTCTCGTATCGTTGGCTATCGCTATCCAGTAGTGGTAGATGTTGAGGGATATAAGGGTCGTCAGCGCCAAAAGCTTGAAAATATTGCTGCAAATGCTGCTGATAAGGCTGCTTCCCAAGATCGCAGCATTAAGCTTCGTCCGATGACTCCCTATGAGCGCCGCATCATCCATATCGCTCTTCGTGAAGACGATCGCGTAGAAACCATTAGCGAAGGTGAAGGCCGCGCGCGCAGGGTTGTTGTTATCCCCCGTTAATGTTTCACGTGAAACAGTATTAGGAATACTATGACTGAGCTTGAGTTTACTCAGCCTACCATCGAGCAGCGTAAGCTGCTCGATGAGCATTTAAGGCTGGTAGTTGAAGAGAATAAGATTACAAACTTAACCAGGATTGTTGACTGGGAAACCGCGCAAGTGTTGCATGTAGAGGATTCCCTCCAAGGCTTGCCTGAAGTTAACATTGCCCCTGAAGGGCGATACTTGGATATGGGCAGTGGTGCGGGCTTCCCCGGCATTCCTATCGCAATCATAACCGGTAGGCAAACGCTTCTTTCCGATTCGGTTGGTAAGAAGACTAAGGCTCTTGATAAGTTTATTGATGCGCTTGGCTTATCTTCTTCGGTATCAACCTTCAATGGCAGAATCGAGGATCTTGCTTTAGAGCAGCCAAATGCTTTTAGCTTGGTTACCGCCCGCGCACTATCTTCCCTAGCTTCTTTGCTAGAGCTGGCTTCCCCTCTTCTTCAGAAGGGTGGCCACCTAGTTTGCTATAAGACGCAAGCTGAATCTGATGAGCTTGAGCATGCTAAGAGGATTGCTCAAAAGCTCGGGATGGAGTTTGTTTCTTCCCGAGGTTTCCTACTGAGTGATGGTGAGACAAATCGAGCCATCATCGTTTTTAAAAAACGATGCAATCCCTCGATGAAATTACCGAGAAGAGTTGGAATGGCGCAAAAAAAGCCATTTTAACGTTTAAGCCCCTTAGAGCCTTTCTAAGGGGCTCTTTTTAGTTTTAGGCAGTACTTATCATTTGATATCAAGTAAAGCCGCTAGGATTGATTCTATGAAGTCGTTTTTCTTTGGCTTTGAGTTAGATTTGATGCTTTATGAAATTAAGCCTGCCATTGGTAGAAAATATTTCTGTCGCTAAAAAGAATCTAGCTACCTGGCTATTTTCTAAAACCCCTCTGCAAGGTATCATCGAATAACTGAAGCAAGGAACAACCATCGAGCTTCTCTTCGGCTGGTTTCTTGTTTTGCGTGCTGTTTTCCTATTGGCCTGGTTTGTTTCACGTGAAACAAACTTTGCGCCAGTATTTGTTTTTATATACCTTCCCGTCTTTGCCGAGGCGGGTCTAACCGTTCTAAATAAGAGCGGTTATTGGTTTCACGTGAAACAAATAAAGCTGAAAGGCTGAAGAAAGGAGTGCTCGTGGGAATCTTCGGTAGTCGAAAGAAGACTAAAAACGAACCAGTGACTTCCGTGGTCGAGCAACCAAAACCCGAAGTAATCAAAGAGGAGATTGCTCAAACCGGTTTTGATGAGATTAATGAGCAGGCAGAGGTAGTAGAGCGTGAAAGTGTTTCTGCTCCAGAACCTGAGCCCGAAGAGCTAGTGATCGATGAGTCTGCTCCTGAGCAAGAAGAAGATGAGGACGAAGAGCGTTCTTTTGTACCCTTCTTGCAGAAACCTCCTGTTTCTCATGTTATTGGGCAGACGAAAATTCTTGCCATCATCAATCAGAAAGGCGGCGTTGGTAAATCTACCACCGCTGTTAACCTCGCAGCTGCCCTAGGTAAAATGGGTAAAGAGGTCCTTTTGGTCGACCTTGATCCTCAAGGCAATGCAACAAGCGGATTTGGTATCGACAAGCGCGCCCTTGATGCTTGCGTATATAACGTGTTGCTTGGTGAAACTCCCGTTGAGGAAGTTATCCTTTCCTGTGTTGCAGAAGGCGTAGATATTTTGCCTTCTACCATTAGTCTTGCCGGCGCCGAGGTTGAGTTAGTAAACGAGATGGCGCGCGAAAACCGCCTGAAGAACGCTCTTGGCAGCCTTCGTGGTAAATATGACTATATTTTTATTGATTGCCCTCCTTCTTTGGGTTTGCTTACCATCAATGCTCTTGTTGCGGCGGATAAGCTGCTCGTTCCCATTCAGTGCGAGTTCTATGCACTGGAAGGTGTGACAAAACTTCTCGATTCGATGAAACGTGTCAAAAGTATTCTTAATCCGAGCTTGGATATCTTTGGCATCGTGCTCACTATGTACGATTCCCGCACCAATTTGGCTAACCAAGTAGTTAGCGAAGTACGTTCCTTCTTCGGTGATTCGGTATTTGAGACTCTTATTCCTCGTACCGTAAAACTTTCCGAAGCTCCTAGTTATGGTCAGGCAATTATCGAGTATGCACCTGAAAACAAAGGTGCACTTGCCTATAATGCCCTGGCTGAAGAGGTGATTTCTCGTGGCTAAACAGAAAAGTGGCCTTGGGCGTGGTTTGAACGCCTTATTTGATGAAAGCCCCCGTCCTGCGGCATCTACTGCTGAGCCTAAACAGGAAGAGACTCCTAAAGCAGTTGAATCTAAGCCTGCAGCTGCCCCAGCACCTAAACCCGCTGAAGCTACTGCTCCCAAGCAAGAGCAGGGTGCTTTGCATCAGGCTTTGAAGCAGCGTAATGCAGCGAAGAAGCAATCAGGCGGTTCTTCTAACATCTATATCTCCGAAGAGGCTCTTGAGAATGCAAAGGTTGTTTCACGTGAAACACGCAAGCCTGTTTCTCAGCCTGGCTCTGGTACTACCGCCCGCGCTGCATCTACCTCTAAGCCTGCAGCAGCTCCTGTGCGTAAAACCCAAGCCCCTGTAAGCGCTTCGAGGCCTACAGCTGCTAAACCTGCAGTAAAGCCAGCGGCACCTGCGCCAAAGCCTGCTGAAAAGAAGGTTTCTGACGAAAAGGGAACTACTGGCGTTGTTGAGCTATCTAAGGTGCAGCCCAACCCCGATCAGCCTCGTACGAATTTCAAGCCTGGCGAAATCGAAGAGTTGGCAGATTCCATTAAGAAGGAAGGCCTTCTTCAGCCTATTTTGGTACGCAAGGTTGGCGACCATTACCAGATTATTGCCGGTGAACGTCGTTATCAGGCTTGCAAAAGCTTGGAAATGAAGGAAATCCCTGTCCGCTTCTGGAAGGCAGATAACGACAAGGCTTTAGAGCTCGCTCTTGTAGAGAACATTCAGCGTTCCGACCTTAACCCCATTGAAGAAGCTTACGGTTATAAGCGTCTTATGGAGCGCAAAGGCATGACTCAGAGTGAATTGGCTAAGACTGTGTCAAAGGGACGTTCCACTATCGCCAATGCTCTTCGTCTGCTTGATTTGCCTGAAGAAGCACAACAGCTTTTGTTTGAGGACAAAATTACCGCCGGCCATGCTCGCGCTATTCTTTCGGTAAGCGACGCTGAGGGCCGCAAGAAGCTTACTAACAAGCTTATGGAAGAAAAGCTGAGTGTTCGCGAAACCGAACAGATTGCCCGCTTGCTGAGCGGCCGCGAAAAGGCAGTTGCCGAAGGTAAGACTAAGCGTGTTCCCACTCCCGCAAGCTTCAAGAAGGCAGCACGCGGACTGACCCGCTTCCTTTCTGCACCTGTTCGCGTTAAGACGGTTCAGGGCAAAAACAAGATCGAGATTCAGTTTAAGGACGAAGAAGAGCTTCAGCGCATTTTAAACTTGATCTCTGAGAGCGCGGATAAGGCGAAATCTAAGGACAAGTAGAGTAAATACTCCAGAAAACGCAATAAGGCCCTCTAGCAAGCGCTAGAGGGCCTTATTTGTGATTTGGGCCATTTTGGCTTTAATGAAGCTTGTTTTTAAGTTGGCCGCAAGCGCCATCAATGTCGGCCCCGCGCGAATTGCGGATAGTGGCTTCTTTTCCGGAGGCTTTAAGCTCGCGAACCCAATAAGCCTGGGTTTCGGATGAAGTTGGATGATAGGGGCTGCCTTCAACTTCATTAACGTTTAAGAGATTTACATGGCAGAGCAGACCGTCACAGAAAGCCTTAAGCGCCTGCAGGCTTTCATCAGTATCGGTGACACCACTAATCAGTAGGTATTCCAAACTTACGCGCCTGCCCGACTGTTGCGTATAAGAAAGAAGGGCTTTTTTAAGTGCAGCAAGGGAGATGTTTTTGCATCGGGGCATTAGCTCATCGCGAACATCCTGGATTGCTGAATGCAGGGAAAGTGCAAGGGTAAACTGCTCTGGCTCGTGCGATAGCTTTTCGATTCCCTGCAGAATGCCACAGGTGGAAACGGTAATATGTCGCGCACCAATTTCAAGGCCATCTTTGCTGTTGGCAAAGCGCAAGGCATCTAACGTGGCTTCGTAGTTTTGGAAGGGTTCGCCTTGGCCCATAGAAACAAGATTGGTAACCCTGCAGCCGAAATCAGCCTGTACGGCGATAATCTGACAGATCATTTCTGCAGAGGAAAGGTTACGCGTTAGCCCTTCATGCCCGGTAGCACAAAATGCGCAGGCCATCGCGCAGCCTGCTTGAGTGGAAAAGCAAACAGTAAGGTGTTTAGGCTCGTTTTTACGTTCTTTCTTGCCTAAAGAGGGGATACCTACAGCCTCAACCCGTGCGCCATCGGCGAATTCGAAAACATATTTGCGAGTACCATCTTTAGAAATTTGCTTATCGACTATGTTGGGTTCGAAGAAGGGGTATTCCTGCTCCAACTGCTGGCGTAGTGCCTTTGGCAGGTTGGACATATCGCTGTAAGAGTGGGCACCTTTAACATACAGCCAGGAAATAAGCTGTTTTGCACGGAATTTTGGCTGCCCGAGTTCCTCGACGATACCAGGGACATCAGAAATATTGAATGATTGAATTGCTTTGTTCATAGCCAGTATTATACGCAAGCCGTGATGGACAGGCTGGGCGAGCCAGGGCGCGCATTTGCCTTTGATATACTCACTTACAGCTGTTTTAGACAGTAAGCTTTTACCTACAACCATCCGGAGCGGTTAGTATGTCTTGTTCTTTTGATCCAAAACAAACAAAAGTAGCCTTGCTTGCAGGCGGAAAGAGCGCTGAACGCGATATTTCGCTGCTTTCTGGTGAAGGTTCGAAAGAAGCTTTGGAAGAAGCAGGTTTCCAAGTAACGGTATTTGACCCTGCAAAAAAAGAAGATCTAGCCGCACTGGTTACCGGTAGTTTTGATGTTGCATTTCTTGCTTTGCACGGTAAATACGGTGAAGACGGCACCATCCAGGGCTTCTTGGAATCTATTGACTTGCCTTATACCGGCCCTGGAGTTTGGTCGAGCGCTACTGCTATAGACAAAATGAAAACAAAGGCTGTTTACGAGCAGGCGAATATCCTAACCCCGCACTCCCTTACCATCACTTCTGCGGAAACTCCTGCAAACGAGGTAATTGAAGCAGTGGGCGAACATTGTGTGGTTAAGGCGGCAACGCAGGGCAGCGCGCTGGGCGTATATGTATGTCAGGGTGCAGAAGAGATTTCTGCTGCAATTAAAAAGGTATTCGAGGTGGATACCCATGCGTTTGCAGAGACCTTTGTACAAGGTCCCGAATTTACCGTTGCGGTGCTTGGCAACGAAGACGCGTATGCTCTGCCGGTAATTCGTATTGTTCCCAGCCATGAGTTCTACGACTTTGAGTCGAAGTACGCCCAGGGTGGATCGCAGCATTTGTGCCCTGCACCTATATCGGAGGAAGAAACCGCGCAGGCGAAGGAAATTGCCGTTGCTGCCCATAAGGCTCTGAAGTGCAGCGGTGTTTCGCGCACCGACCTATTGCAGGACGAAGAGGGCAAGTTCTGGGCTTTGGAAACTAACACCATCCCCGGTATGACTTCTACTTCGCTGTTGCCCGACGCCGCGCGCGCTGCAGGCATTAGTTTTCCGGAGCTGTGCGTAAAGCTAGTGGGCTACGCGTTGGAGCGTTAATAGACTCGAGTTCATAAAAGCAGAAGAGCCGTCCTATTGGGGCGGCTCTTTACGTTTGCTTTGATTTTAGGTTGAACGGACTACCCGTTTGCAGGGAATCTGATTCCGTTTGCTTAGAAAAGGCCGCAGGAATGCAGGCCGAATACGATAAGGGTAACAACAGCCAAAAGGAAAATCCAGCTAACGATGGTGCATCCAATGTTGCCGCCGCGGGCCTGTTCCACCAAGCGTTCCGTGCTGCTTCGTTCAGTTTTTACCCAAGCGGTGCCCTTTTTCTTTTCGGGCAGCGCCACGCGTCCGGTGGGCAGCCATTCGCCCTTAGAATCAATTACCTGCTGCAGCGCATCGCGGCCCAGATTGGCATCAGGGCGAATGCCATTGCCTAGCTGCTTACCCAGGCCGTTGATGAACGTGCTGAATGCTGCTTCATATTGCGGGTCGTACGAAACAATAAGAACTTGGCCCCAATAAAGGCCCGGCTCGGGTTTTTCGCTAAAAGCAACCAGAGCCAACAGCGCTACAGTGGTCCATCCTTTTGCTGTGCAAAGATCTACTTGTTCGGCCGTTTTTTCGCTCACAAAGCCCATGCGCTTGCCAAAAGGATTGACGATATAAGCGGTGCGCTTGCCTTCTACGTATTCGCTTTCGATGGTAAATGCGTCGCCGATGATGTTGTCGGCACCCAGAAAGGCCGCGGCAGCTTCTTTGCTTTCGGTTTCGAAGCGTGCATACGTGGAAAAATATCCTATGTTGGCCATGTTTTCTCCTAGAAGTAGTGGGCGCCATAGCGCTGGGGAATGCAGTAAATGATAGTCTTTAGTACATGGAAACTCAAAACGCACAAGCCAACAAAGCGCTTGATTCTTATATCGTAGATAACACACCGCAGCATATTCGCGAGCGCTACCATTCGCTAGTTGAATTCGCCAACGCCCATAACTTTGGTGCGTTGGACGAGGATGTGGTGGTGTTGGATACCGAGACCACTGGGTTGTCGTTCAACCACGATGAGCTTATACAGATTGCTGCTGCTCGCATGGTGCACGGCGAAATTGTGGGTTGGTATGTTACCTTCGTTAATCCTGGTAAGGCAATCCCTGAAGAGGTGGCTCATCTTACCAATATCAGCAACGAAGATGTGGCCGATGCTCCCAATGCCGAAGATGCTGTTCGGGGGCTGGTTGAGTTTGTTGGTGATTCCGATGTGGTTGCGCACAACGCCAACTTTGACCGCACATTTTGCACCAAGTATTCCACGGGCGAATGTTTGAAAGAAAACCTTTGGTTCGACTCGCTCGATTTGGCAAAAATCGCCCTGCCGCGTTTTACTTCGCACCGCTTGCTTGATCTGGTACGTGCTTTTGGCGGCCCGGAGAGTACCCACCGCGCCGACGACGACGTTGCCGCGACCTGCATTGTGTATCGCGTGCTGTTGGCGGCGGTGTTTAACATGCCTGCTGGCTTGGTGAAGCATATTTCGGAAATGAGCGATGCTGACTCATGGAATACCGTGGCGGTATTCCAGCGCATTTCCGAGCTTCAGGGCGAAGCGGAGCCGTACAACCTGCGAGCCTCCAGAAGGGCTGCGGTAGCAAAGGCAACTTCCGCCCTGCGCGTTGATGCAAATGCCCCCGCCGGTGCTGTTGAGCTTGTTTCCGATGACGGCACGGATTGGGAAGTTTCTGCAGGTAAGCCGCTCGAATTTGCCTCTGATGATGAAATTTATGCCGCATTTTCAGCTGGTGGGTTGCTTGATTCCCTGTACGAGGATTATGAGCCCCGAGCCGAGCAGCGGGAAATGGCCTTGGCGGTAAATCACGCCCTTGCGCAGGGTCGCAACTTGGCAGTGGAAGCGGGCACAGGCGTAGGCAAATCGATGGCATATTTGGTGCCTTTGGCTTACGCCGCCCAAAAGAACAGCATCACTGTTGGCGTTGCCACTAAAACCAATGCGCTGCTTGACCAGTTGGTGAACAAGGAATTGCCGCTGTTGGCAAGCGCGCTGAACATTACTTACGCACCTTTGAAGGGCTTTACCCACTACCCCTGCCTTCGCAAGGTTGAATCGCTCGACCGCCAGGGTCCGGGCATGGTTACCTTTAAAAAGCAGCAGATTAACCAGGCTCCCGCTTTGGCTGGGTTGCTTTCTTTTGTTGAGCAGAGCGAATACGACGACTTGGATACCCTGAAGATCGATTATCGCGCTATTCCACGCTGGCGTATTACTACCAAAAGCTCTGAATGCCTGCGCCGCAAGTGCCCGTTCTTTGGTCGCAGCTGTTTTGTACATGGTGCGCGCGAAGAAGCGCAGCGTTGCGATGTGGTGGTTACCAATCACAGTCTGCTGTTTTGGGATGTGCGTTTTGATGGTGGCCTGCTTCCGCCGGTGCGTTACTGGGCGGTTGACGAGGCTCATGGAGCCGAACAGGAAGCCCGTCGCGCGTTGGCAATTTCGGTTTCTTCAGCCAGCCTTTCTTCGTTGGCGCGCCGTGTGACGGCCGAAAGTGCTCAAGCAAATGTGCTTACCCGTGTTGCCCGAAGCGCGCAAGCCCCTGAAGAGGGAAAACGTTTATATGAATCGCTTATCGCGAAGGCACAAACCTGCGCTGGAGCATTCGCTATTGCTGCTGAGGAGTTTTGCCTGGGAGCAAAAGACCTGTTGGTTTTGGACCCCAAGCAGCGCCGGAATGGTTATGAGTACTTCGACTTGTGGCTGAACGACGACATTCGCCACGGGGCCACCTACAAGGGCGTTGCCAATCGGGCGAAGTCGGTATACCAAACCCTGGAAAAGCTTATTGCCGCGCTGCGCGATATCGTAGCGTACGCCGAGCAGATGGAAGATACTTCGAGTGCCCAGCGCGAGTTGGCTTTGGTTGCTTTGGAAATGCGCGAGCTATACGAGGCCTTGGACACCATCTTCTTCCATGAAAACGATAACTTGGTGTATTCGGTGCGGATGAACCGTGCAAAGAACACGCTCGACGAAGTGTTTACCGTGCAACCGCTTGACCTGGGCGTTTCGTTGGCTGAATCGCTTTACGGCAACACACGCAGCGTGATTTACGCTTCCGCCACGCTTGCTGTTGATGGTCAGTTCGACTCTTTTGAGCGCGGCATGGGTCTAAACGAAGGCGAAGACTCCCAGGCCGATGTTTTGAAGGTAGATTCGAGCTTTGACTTCGATGCCAACATGCGCATATACGTTCCCACCGATATGCCGGAGCCTAACGAGGCCGGCTACCTGCCCACCTTGGCAAAGTTCTTAACGCAGTTGCATTTAGCGCGCGAGGGCTCGTTGCTTACGCTGTTTACTAACAGGCGCGAAATGGAAAGTTGCTTTGACCAGGTGCAGCCTGTGTTGAAGGAAGAAGACTTGCGTCTGGTGTGCCAGAAGTGGGGCGTTTCTGTTAAGGGATTGCGCGACGATTTCTTGAAAGACGAGCATCTAAGCTTGTTTGCGTTGAAGAGCTTTTGGGAGGGCTTCGATGCTCCCGGTTCTACGCTTAAGGGCGTAGTTGTTCCTAAGCTGCCCTTTGGCTTGCCAACCGATCCGCTTTCGTGTGAACGCCAGCAGCGCGACGACCGCGCATGGGCACATTATTCGCTGCCGCAGGCGGTTATCGAGGTTAAGCAGGCGGTAGGCCGCCTTATTCGCAAATCTAGCGACAAGGGCATTGTGGTTTTGGCGGACAAGCGCCTTATTACCAAGTATTACGGTAAGAAGTTCCTAAATTCTTTGCCGAGTAAGAATATTGCTATGCTCACCTGCGACGATATTGTTGCCGAGGTAGCTGAAGCTGCTCGTATCGAGCGAATTGCGAGGGGCGAGTAACCGGTTATGGCAAAGAAGAAGCGCGCATTCGGCAAACAGCTCGGCTGGAGGGAAAAGCAGTTTCTGCATTTGAAGGAATTTTCGCAAGGTAAGCCCAACGAGATTTCTTTTAATGTGCTGGAGCAGCTTTCCGAAGAGCAAGAGGAGGGGCAAAACCGTTCTTCGTGGCGCTTGTTCAGCTTCCGCGGTGATGCGCAGGAAGTGGAAACCACCGATACCATTTCAAACAACGTAAAAAAGAAGGCCCCCAAGGCCAGCGCGAGGGCTTCGGCGCTAAGTTCTGTTCCTACGGTCGAAGAACCGAAATCGCAAGCAAAAAGTCCTGCTAAAGAAGCCAAGGCCTTTAAATTCTCCAAGCCCGCTAAAAAGAAGCGGGCTCATGCGGCGCCAAAAAAACCTGCAGCAAGCGAAGCGGCAAAACCGCAGTTTTTGGGGCCGGAGAGCCAGGCGGAGATTTTGGCGCGCCAGCATAAACGTCGTAAAGCGCACCGCGTTAGCGTGGCGGTAGTTGTTGTGTTGTGCCTGATAGTTTTGGGTATTGCCGGCTATTTTGCATACAAGAATTACGAGCGTTTGAGCACGAGCGTGGGTGTTTTACGTGAAGCATGTAGCTTGATTGAGCAGAGCGACGAAACGACTGTGGCGATCGACGCATATTTCCAAACCAGCTTCAACGACGATACGGTGCAAACCGCGCAGGATCTTAAGGCCAAGATTCCGGAAGCCAAGGAAAAATTGGAAGATGCGCGCGTGTATGCCCAGCGCGCCGATGGCGAATTGGAAGGCTCGCAGCGAGACAAGGAAGCAGCTGAGCGCACGCTGAACGCCATTTCTTCGCGCAACAAGCTACTGGATCTTTCTGCACAACGCATAGAACAGGACATCCCTGCTAAGCAGGCAATTGATGCCATGACTCAGGCGTGGAGCTGCACGCAGGAAGGGAATTCCCTGATGGCCAAAGCGGCCAGCGTGGTTTCCGACACCACTAACGACAACGTGGCGAAGTCGACCGAATACACCACCGCAGCTCAGGCCAAATTTACACAGGCGCAGCAACTTATCGAAACCGCGAAGGGCCATTTTGCATCGGCCGACTACTCTGCCGCTTTGGCCTATATCGAAAAGCGCCAGCAGGCAGCAAGCGAAGCACTGCTTTCCAATGCAGCAATTCTTATTCAGGACAAGGCGACGGCTGAATCGCACAATGACGCCTACAATCAGGCTGATGCTGAAGCGGTTGAGCTTGCTGCTAAGCTGCCCAAGAACTTTGCTCAGCCGGTAATCGATGCGTATGCAGAGTCTTCTTCTCAGGTTACCGAGCAATACGAAAGCCTGCGCGCCGATGCAGCCAGCAACGATGCGTATCTCCGCGATTATCTGAACAACGGTTAATTGCGCCTCGGGCGTAGGCCGCGGTGGCGTTCTGATGGGGCCGTGCTGTGCCGCTCATGCAGGGCCGCGTTTTATCGACGATGGCCGCCTTGGCCAGGTGCGCCCGGCGCGGCTGTAGATGTTTCACGCTAAACGGGCGCTTTATGGGCGGCGTGACAGAGCGGCAGCGTCTACTTTGAGCTTGTTTCACGGCAAACAGGGCCCTGTTCGCGCAGCCCTGCGCAAGGGCGATTGAGCATATTGTGTGGAAAACCCTGCCTTCTCATAAGTACACAACGGTGAACAAGCGGTTGAAGCGCAGCCCAGAGCGCATAAATGCCTTATACTTATAGCGTTTATATCCATGTAATCGCACACAATTTTTTACGCGTGGAAACAAAGGGGCTCTCCATGGCTGAAATACTCGATGACGTCGACTACCTTGCACAGGAAGTTGGTCCTCATCCAGCAGGTACGGAAGAAGAGCAGCGTGCTGCTTTATACATTGCCGATCGCCTGCAGAAAGATGCTGGCTTCACCACAGTGGTTGAAGACTTCCAGTGCCTTTCTAACGATCAATTACCGCGGCTGATTTGCTACGGCGTTGCCCTTCTGGCGGTGTTGCTTTCTCTGATTTTGCCTGGCCTTGGCTTGCTCTGGCTTTTGTTTGCTATTGCCGCTGCTGTTTTCTTTGGCCTGGAAATTACCGGCCGCCCTGTACTTTCCAAATTGTTCCGCGTTGGCGCTAGCCAAAACGTGGTAGCCAAGTATCAACCTGCTGCAACGGGTGCCCCGGCCCGCCGCCGCAAGATCATCCTGGTTGCCAATTACGATAGCGGCAAGGTACTGCAGGAAGAGAAGCCGCCCATTGCTGGGTTCTTGCCCATCCTGCAAAAGGCCAGCGCCATCGCTTTGGTGGTTTCGGCCTTCTTGCTGTTGCTGCGCAACCTGCTCTTTGCAGGCGACACTGGCGCTATTTCTTCGGTGCTTTCCTTCTTCCTGGTAATTTGCGCAATCTTGTTTGTGCTGCCTATCGTTCGTTGCGTTTTGCATTTGGTTGCCCCGTTTAACCAGGGTGCCAACAACAACGCAACCGGTACTGCCGTTTTGCTTGATGTAGCCCGAAAGGTTGGCAAGGGTCTGGTAAGCAACGAAGAGCTTATGGCCCAGGCTGCCGAAAATGGCTCAACTGTGCACGGCGAGGAAGCTGCCGCAGCTGCTGGCGTTGTGCCCGAAGGCGCTACGGTGAGCTACGACGCAGAGCTGAATCCGCAGGAATCGTTGGCTGCTGCTAAGGCGGCCATTGCCGCGCTTACCGGCCGTCCGGTAGCCGACAAGGTTCCCGTAACCGACATTTCCGCACATTTGGTAAAGGGCGGTGGCCTTGACCCCGAAGACGAAGCTTCTTCGGGCGTCCACTTTGAGGAAAGCCCTGTAAAGCCTGCCCGCGCACCGCGCGCGCAAAGCCCGCTGGCTCGCACCATGGTTTCTTCTGTTGAAGAAGAGCCCGCCCAGGCTGAGGTTGCGCCTGTTGCCGCGTCTGGTCAGGATGCGGTTGAGGAAGCTGCGGCACAGGAGGCTGAAGCACAGCCCGCTGCCGTTGAAGCGGCAGAGCCGGCAGCTGAGCCCGAAGCCTCGACGTTCCAGCGCAGCATTCCTGCGGCGCTTACCGGTGCAACCGGCTTTACTGCTTCTACGGGCAGCACTCCTGCCTGGGCTAAGAAGGCCCAGGAAAAGGCGCGCGCCAATAAGCCCGAGGTTGAAGCACCGAAGAGGGCTTTCCGCTCCCGTTATGCCGATGCTCCGGCAGCCCAGATGGCCGATAGCCAGCGTGCTGCAAACCCCTTTGCCGGCTCTGCGGCCGACAGTGTTGAAGAACAGCCAGTGGAAGAAACCGAGCTTTCTGCACGCTTAAAGACCATGCGCGAAGAGATTGAATCTGCCGAGGCCCCTAAGTTTGCCGAAACTGCTGCTCCGCAGGTTTCCGAGCCTGCAGCCACCACCGCTGCTGCAGAAGCGCCAGTCGCTGAAGCAGCTCCTGCTCCTGCCGAAGGCCCGGCTGACGCTGCATCTGTTGCAACCGAGCCCGCTTTTGCCGCTGAGGCTGAACCTGAAGTTGCTGCAAAGCCGCAGGTTGAAGAACCTGTTTCCCGTGAAACCGCGCCCGAAAAGCCGGCTGCTTCTGCCGATGAAGAGGCGCTTCGCGAAGCAACCAGCCAGGCAGCCGAGCCTGCAGAGGCTCCGCATCAGCGCACTTCGCGCGCTACTGCGCACAAGCCGCACAAGATCCACGGCATTGCTGCCGACCTTCACGCTGCCCGTGAAGCCGAGCGCGAGGCGTTTGACGTTCATGAAGAAAACGAGGCTAAGGCTGCAGCCGCAAAGGCTGAGGCTGCAAAGGTGGCCGACCAGCAGTCTGCTCCGGTCGAAGCCGAGCCTGCAACCGAGGCCGCAGCCGAAACTGCGCCTATGGGTGTTGTTGACGAAGAGACCGTTTCTGCCGCAGAAACTGGCGAAATGCCCGTTGCTGCACCCTCCAATCGCATTGATTCCTACGTTGAGCAGGCTGTTTCCGGTACCGACGAGATGGAAACCGAGTCTGCAGCCCCGGCCGCCGCGCCGCGCCCGCGCCGTCGCTCGGTTTCGGAGCCGAGCGGTTTTGCGCACTCCTTCGCTTCTCGCTTGAAGTCCATTACCGGCCGCAAGCCTAGCTTCCTTCAGCGCAACGAAGAGCCCGAGGATGAGTACTACGCAGAGGATGGCTTCGTTGAAGACGGTTATGTAGAAGACCAAACCGCAAACGTAGGCGAATTCTACGAAGACGATTACTACGAGGGCGAAGATTACTACGATGAGCCTGAGCAGGGCGAAGCGGCTGCTCCTGCAAACATGACCGCAGCAATGCCGCCCATCGATGTTTCCCAGTTCATGGATAACGAAGAGTTCGATGATGAAGCCGAGCCTGTTCGCCACCTGAACGAGGTTGCCGAGCGCGTCACGGTTGCCTACGACGAAGACGATCTTGAGGCTACGCAGCCGGTGCCGGCCGTTGGTTCGCAGGATGCTTTTGGCGATTCGTACTCTTACGATTACGAGAATGCCAACTTCCAGCCCGAAGAGGGAGAGCCCGACGACTTCAGTGCGGCTCAGCCCACCGTTGCCTCTCCGATTCTTGGCATGGAAAATATGGTACCCAGCATCGACGTACCTGAGGTCGAAACCAAGGAAGATGGCCCCGCTCGTCAGGTAATTGTGCTGCCTGATGTTATTACCGCGCATGCTCCTACGGGAGAAGAGACGCGTCAGCGTGCCCCCATGGCCGAAGTAAGCGAAAACGGTCAGGCGGGCAATCGCGCACTGCTTTCCAATATGCTGCCCAGCATCGGCAACACCGGTGCATTCGACGCGGTTGACGGCGGCCCGGCAAGCCTCGACCTTCCTGGCTTTGACGATGCTCCCGCCAACCAGGCGGTTTCTACTACAGGCTCGTTTGCTACGGTTGGTGGAACGGGCGCCTTTGCCCCAGTAACCGACGAATTGGTTTCCGACCTTCCGCCCGAGGAGGTTTATGTGGACGACGCTGACGATTCTGCTTACGACGTTGAGTACACCGAAACCGGCGCGTTCGCTGGGCCGGGTTATGTGGATATGCCCAAGTCGCGCGCAGGTCGTTTGTTTGGGAAGTTCCGCAAGAAGAATAAGCAGCCCGAAGTTTCGGTAAGCGACTGGGTTGACGTTGATGAGAGCTACAACGCCCGCAGCGTTGGTCAGGCTCGCGGCGATTGGTCGAGCTTCCGACAGGACGATGGCGCAGCCGAGCAACCTGCAAACGATGGCTTTGTGGATGTTAATTACAACCAAGACGATAACAACCGCGGTTGGAATGGCGGTGCGTTCTCTCTTGACCGTTTGCGCAAGGGCCAGAAGCGCGAAGATGCCGCTGCCCCTGCCGATGAATTCGTGCCTGAAGACCTTGCCGCCGGCTACGACGACGCATACGTCGATGAAAGCCCTGCGGTTCGTATTGATGGCGATGGCGAAACTGCAGCCCAGATCAACAACGAGCTGCGCAAGCTACAGGATTTCCGCCATCCCGACATTAATACTGAGGTTTGGTTTGTTGCCCTGGGTGCCGAACAATATGGTCACTGCGGCATCAACGCCTTCTTGGACGAGCACGCCGCTGAACTTCGCGGAGCCATCGTGGTTAACCTGGAGGCCCTGGGCGCTGGCACTCTTTCTTGCATCGAGCAGGAGGGCGCTTACCAGCCGCGCAAGATTTCTTCCCGCTTGAAGCGCATTTTGCGCCAGGCTGGCGAAAAGTCGGGCGTTCGTTTCAACATGGACGTAATTGCTTCACGTGAAACCGCTGCAGGCGTTGCCATGAGCCGTGGTGTTCAGGCCATCACCATTGCCGGTATGGCAGAGGGCAATACCGCTTTGTACTCTGCGGATAACGACATTATCGAAAACGTGGACGAAAAGGCACTTGAAGACGCCAGCAACTTCGTAATGGCCATGCTGAAGAGCATCTAGTTTTTGGCTTAAGACTGCGGGCCGCGCCGCAGCTTTGCATATTCCGTTTAGGACATTAATAAAGCCCGCATATGCGGGCTTTATTGTTGGCACCAGGTGAAGGCCCGTAGGCGCGGGGCCAATTTGTTGGTGTTTTGATTTGCCGGGCTGCAGCTTAAAGCTCAAGCTGAGCAAACGTGTGCTTTAAGGTTTGAGCGCTGGCTTGCAGGTGCTCGGCTTCGTCGTGGCTGAGGTTGAGAGGAATGGCGAATTCCACGCCATTGGTGCCCACGATGGCGGGCATGCTCATTACCACATCGGTTACGCCGCGCACGTCTTCGCGGAAGTTCGAAACCGTCATGATGGACTTTTCGTCACGCACGATTGCCTCGCAGATGCGGCGCACCGAAGGAGCGATGCCAAAATATGTGGCGTGCTTCTTTTCGATGATTTCATAGGCGCTGTTGCGAACCCTTTCTTCAACTTGAGCGCGAACCTCGGAGGGGTTTTCGATGCCGCGCAGCTTGAAGAAGTCGTTGATGGGAATACCCGATACATTAGCGGCGCTCCATACCGCCAATTCGCTGTCGCCATGTTCGCCGATGATGCGGGCATGTACATGGCGAGGGTCAACGTCCAGCATGTGGCCCAACGCGTACTTCAGGCGGCCGCTATCCAGCACCGTACCCGAGCCCATGACGTGCTCTTTGGGCAGGCCGGAAAGCTCCAGTACAACCTGGGTAAGAATATCTACCGGGTTAGAAACGACCAGGAATATGCCGTTGAAGCCGTTTTCCATGATTTCGGGGATGATGCCTTTGAAGATGGCAGCATTCTTTTGCACCAGATCCAGGCGGGTTTCGCCGGGCTTTTGGTTGGCGCCTGCGGTGATGATAATGATGCTGGCATCTGCGGCATCGGCATAGGTTCCCGCGTAGATGTTCATGGGGCTGTAATAGGGGATGCCGTGGCTGATGTCCAAAGCTTCGCCTTCGGCGCGCTTCTGATCGATGTCCACCAAAACCATCTCGGAGAACAGACGGCTTTCCATCAGGCTGAATGCAGTGGTGGATCCTACAAAACCGCAGCCGATTACAGCTACTTTCCTGTTGTGTATTGCGTTGGGCATTGCTTCTTCTTTCTATATATAGGTATGGGTTTGCGAGTGTTGGTGCGGCGGTTTGCGCGACTGGTTGGACTGGGTGCGCTTAGCTGGCCGCTGAAAGCTAGGTGCCCTGCGGCCCACCGTGCCTGTTCGGTGCATCTGGCCGGTTGCGTGCGCGGGCGGGCCCGGTGGCACCTTCGCGTACAAAGCATCGCGGGTTCGGAAGTGCCTGCGTTCAAAGCCGTGCGGGCGGGCACCAGGATTTGCTAGCGCTCCAACTTTACCAACGTTTTTGCTTCGCGGTCGCGTGCGGCATTGGCGCAGGGATGCGAGAAAGGCTCGTTTTCGGGGTCGAGACACTGACGCAGTGGAACCGAGATGGGGTGGAACAGGAATTCCGTGCCCATGCCTTTGGTTGCCGCATAGCGTTCGAACGATTCCACCAGGGCGGAGTCAACCTCATCCATGTGAGCAGAAAGGGCTACGCCGCAGAACAGATTGTGCGGAAGCCCGATGTTGGCGCCGCCGTCTTTGCTGTTCCATAGAGCCTTCAGCAATATCACCTTGGCACGATTTTCGGGTGTGATACGCGGTGTTGTTGACACGGGATTTTGCTGGTTGCGCACGATGCGTGCGGTTTTGTGGGGCTCGAGCGGCTCTACGGGAGCGCGCAGGTATTCCCAGTTGCACCCCAGATCGTGCGCGGCTTTAACCAGTGCATTGGTAATCGCCGGGATGGCGTGGGTGTGCTGATGGCTGTCGGCTCGTAGCGCGGTGCGCTTTTCGGGGAATCCCTTTATAAAGCGCTCGAGCTGAGCTTTGCATTCTGCGTACACTTGCTGGTTGAATTGTGCGCGCTTGGGGCCGCTTGCCAGGGCCAGCAGGCCCATGAAGTTGTGCGCGAATGCGCCGCGGCTGTTTACCAGTAGCGGTACTTCTTCGGCTGCACATACGGGAAAGCCTTCCACCAAGTTAAGGTGAAGGCCAATGTTAATCGCGCCGCTTTCGACATGTGGCCTTGCCAGATTTACCGATGCAGTAAACGCCGGTGAATTGGCGAAGATGCTTACGCTGTTGAGCGCGCCTTTTCCGCCACACGCGGTGGAAAGCTGCAAGATATCCTGTGCTTGTTCTGCGGTTATGCCGTAGTCGTCGGCATGAAAAAGCGTATTCGTTGTTTCGTTTGCCATGAGTTCTCCTTCTTGTGATTCGCTGACCAGTGTAGCGCATGGGCTGCTGCATGCCGCGCATGGGCCTTTGCGCGCCTTTTTGCGGCGCAGGCAACAAGAAAGCAACGATTATCTGAAAGCTGCATTGCAACACGCCCGGCAATTTGCTGATAGAGTAGTTTCGTTGCAGCGGCACGCATGTGTGCCGCTTATTGACGTTGAGAAGGGGACACGCCGCATTGCAACATTCGGGGCATAGTTTTGGGACGCGCATCGCATCGGTGCCGTTTCATTGTGCGGTGGTACTTTTGGGCACTGCGTTTGTGCTCACGGGTGCGTTCCATGGCAATGTTTGGTTCGATGAGAGCTATTCGGTTGCCATAGCTAACCATTCCTTCAGCGAAATTTGGCGTATCGGCTCGGGCGACGTTCACCCAGTGCTGTTTTATTGGTGCCTACATGTTCTTAACTTGGTGTTTGGGCAGAACATTTTGGCGTATCGCCTGTTTGCTGTAGCGGGTGCGGTTTGCTCTTCGCTTTTGGGCCTGTTTGTTGTGAGGCGCGATTTTGGCTGGAAGGCAGGCCTGCTATTTAGCGCGCTGTGCTTGTTTTTGCCCTACGCCGCCTTTATTGCAGCCGAGATTCGCATGTACTCGTGGGCTACTTTTTGCGTTAGCCTGTGCGGGCTCATGGCGTGGCGCATTGCGTGTGTGCTGCGCGCCCAGCGCACTGCTGCGGACAGGTCTGGTTGGTTTAGCGCTGTAGGGCAGGCTGGCTGGTGGCGCAATGCCCGCATGTGGGCGGGCGTGCCGTGCCGCTGGTGGGTAGTGTTTTTCTTGGCGAGCTTATGCGGCGCATACCTTCATTACTACGGTACGCTTGCGGCTTTCCTGGTTAACCTTTTCTTGCTGATTTTCTTGGTGAAGCACTGCACAGCCCAGCGCCGTGCAGGCGTTAAGGCTGCGTTCTTGCCGTTGGGTATCTTTATTGCCGGCGCCGTGGTGCAGGTTGGGTTATATTCGCCCTGGCTGTTGGTATTGGCGGGGCAGGTAGGCGTTGTTTCAACCGGCACCTATTGGGGTCAGGTTGAGTTCCCTCGCACTTTCGTTGAGTGGCTGATGTACCCCGTATATACCAGCTATATAGTGTTCGCCGACAAATCGGGCTGGCAATACGTTGCTGTGCTGTGCGGGTGTGTTGTTCTTGCGCTGGCGGCATTGGCGGTTGGCTTGCTGCAGTTGGTGCAAAACATGCGCAAGCGCAGGGATGCGAAGCTGGCGGCAGGCCAGGTGCTGCCTTCGCGTAGTGAGCAGCTTCGCAGCTGGGTGGCAGAATCGCCCAACGCCCTGCCAGCCATTATGGGCTTGGCGCTGTACTTTGGTGTGTTTGCCGTAGCCCTTGCAGCGTCGCTGGCTATGGGCGAAATGATCGTGTATTACCGCTACCTTTCCATCGCGATAGGCGGATTGGTGTTGGCGGTTTCGCTTTTGGTGGCCAGCATACCCAATGGCAAAGTGGTGGCAGCGTTGTTGGTTGCTTTGCTTGGCGCTGCCGCTGTTAGCCAAACCATTTTTTTGCAGGATGCTTATTCTGAAGAAAACCAAGAGCCTCTGGCGTGGTTCCAGGAGCAACTGGCCGGATACTCCAATGAAGCGGGTGAGCAAGTACCGGTGGTTTCTACCGACATCGGCTTTGAGGGAGTTACCGCGGTAACTTTCCCCGATGTTTTTCAGGTGTACCTAAACTGGCAGGTAGGTAATTGGGATTTGGCCTATCAGGCGTATTCGCCCACATTGGTGAGCACCCGCTCGTGGGACGACGAGTTGCCCGGCTATACCGGAAAATTTATCGTGCTTTCGCAGGCAAGCTCAAATTGCGAAACGTCTGAAATTGCGAACTTGTTGGACGAATCGAACATGGAAATGGTGGACACGCGCACGTTTTATCGTCCTTACGAGCGCACCTGGTTTACTGTTTCGGTAATGGAGAAGACCAGCTAGCGCCCTTGCGCGCATTGCCTAAATCGGTATGATTACAACTACATCAGCGGGTGTCGCCAAGTGGTAAGGCACGAGCTTCCCAAGCTCGCATTCGCGGGTTCGAACCCCGTCACCCGCTCCAGTAAGCGCAACGGCCAGGGAAATGCTCCTTGGCCGTTTTTCATTCAACTCCGTAGAGGGGTTCGAACCGTTGCGCTCATCAAGCCCTCATAACCACGAAACGGGGGTCTTTTGGCAATTTTTAACGCATCGGTTCGAGAATTGGTGCTCTAGAAGCACTTATATTGGACGCTTTTCTTTAATATGGGGAATAGTCCTTTATAAAAGTTCCCATTCTGCTTTGTTTTGTAGAATATCTCCGCACCGATGCGGCAAAAATTGCCAAACAGCCCCTCTAGTTTGGTTTTGCATTAGGACCGCCGGGGTGCGGGCCCGGCCTTGCCCAGGGATCGCCGGGCGCGGCGGCGTTTTGGCTGCTTTGGATCCTCCGAACCTAGCGGCAGGCTGCACCATTTACGCCACAAATTCCTTTCCTGTGTTGCGCTCGCATCCGTTCGACCTGAGGGCAGTTAACTTTGTCAAACTTTTTGTTGACTATAGCTAACTCGTGACGTATCTTAACAACGCTTAACTGTTACCTAGAGTTTACTTTTGGAGGATACGTTGTTCTTAGCGGCATTTCTCATCGGTTTGCGCGAAGGCCTAGAGGCCTCGCTCATCGTTGGCATTCTTGCTGCGTTCCTTAAGCGCAACGGCTCCTCTTTGCGCCCGCTTATCATGGCTACTGTTGCGGCGGTGCTTCTTTCCATCGCCGTTGCCGTTGGCCTGAATCTGTTTAGCACGGCGCTTCCGCAGGCTCAGCAGGAAGCTCTTGAAACCATCATTGGCATTGTGGCCGTTGTGTTTGTTACCACCATGATTCTGTGGATGAACTCCAACGCCCGCAACATGAAGAAGAACCTGGAAGCCGAGGCTCAAAGCAGTCTTTCCTCGGGCGGCGAAAAGGCCATGGCCGGCATGGCATTCTTGGCCATCATGAAGGAAGGCTTCGAAACCGCCGTATTCATGGTTGCCGTGTTCCAAGCATCCACCGCTGGTAGCGAATGGATGGGCGTTGTTGGCGCTGTTATTGGTGTTGTGCTGGCCGTTGTTGTTGGCTACCTCATTTACTGGGGCGGCGCCCGCTTCAACCTGGGCACTTTCTTCAAGGTAACCGGTCCGTTCCTTATTTTGGTTGCTGCCGGTTTTGTTGCCAACATCTTCCGCACCGCTCACGAAGCCGGCTGGGTGAACATCGGCCAGCAGCAGGTACTGGACCTTTCCTGGCTCATTCAAAACGACTCTGTCGTGGGCGCATTGCTCACTGGCATGTTCAGCATCCAGGCCGACCCGCGCCTTATCGAGGTTATGGCATGGCTGGCTTACCTCATTCCGGTAATGATCATCTACTGCTGGCCGCGGAAATATTCCTTCAGCTTCGAAAAGCGCTTGAAGGTGCGCAATGTGTGCGCCGGCCTGTGCGTGGTAGTGGCTGTTGGCATGTTTGCCCTGTGCCCTCGCGTTAGCACCGACGTTGCAGGTAACACCCGCACCGTTTCGGGCAGCGGCAACGTTACCCAAGTAACGCTTACGGAATGCGGTGAAGATTCCGCCACCCTTACCTACAAGGACGGCGACGAAGACGTTTCGGTTGAGCTTTCCAAGGTTTCTACCGGCGAGCTTGACGGCGCTCCGCTTACCCAATGGGAAGGCAGCAAGGACATCACGCCCGACGCATCGCTTCCCAGCAACGTAACCCTGAACCAACTGCGCACCCTTAACAACGGGCGCGTTCCCAGCGGCTTGAACACCGAGCGTAACCCCGGCCCGTTCGACGCCACCTATACCCAAACTGCCACCTACAGCGTGCGCACCAGCGGAACGGATTCGCTTCTGCGCGCAAGCTGCGACACCAAGCTCATCGCCAAACTCTCTGGCGGCGGCATTACCGGCACCAAGACGGTAAGCGTTTCGGGCGCGGTAAGCGGCAACTGGTCTGTTTCCGAAGACGAGATTTCCACTGCCGAAAACGCCATCAAGGCTGCGGTGCTGGAATCCGAGGAAGCCAAGCTCTGGTGGCTGTGGTGGCCTATCGCACTGTGTGCCACGGCGGCTGGCCTGTTTGCGTACAGCGCATGGCAGGTTAACGCCCGCAAGAAAAAGGCTGCTGAAGCGGAAGCGCCCGCAACCGCTTAAGCGCCAAGCAAAGGTTTCACTGCCTGCAGGCATTTGCACTGTGGGCTTGGACAAAGGTAATTATCCGGCCGCAAGGCTGGGCAAGGGGGCGGCAAACGCCCCAAGGAAAAGACGGGAAACCGTCAGAACGGAGGAAAGATGGAATTGACGGCATCTGCGCGTAAGCTCGCGATGACGGCTTTCGCAGGCGTCCTCGCACTCGCTCTGGGTGCGGGCCTGGCTGGCTGCTCTGGTAACAACTCCAGCAGCTCGAGCTCTAACAAGAGCTCCGATGGTGTTCAGCAGGTGAACATCACTTTGAAGGACAACTCTCAGACCGCAGACGTAACCGAGGTTGAGGCTGGCGCGGTAACCTTCAACATTACCAACGAAAGCGCTGCTGGTATCACCGAGTTCGAGCTTCTGTACAACCAGAAGATCGTTGGCGAGAAGGAAAACCTGGCTCCTGGCCTGGGTACCGTTTCCTTCACCGCTACCCTCAACGGTGGTGACTACAAGCTCTACGCTCCTGGCGCTGACAACTCTTACGTTGACTTCAAGGTAACCGGCGAAGCTGCTGCTGCACCTTCCGGTTCCGCTCAGGAAATCATGCAGGAAGGCGTAAAGAGCTACGCTTCTTACATCAAGGAGCAGGGCCAGTACCTGCAGGACGCAACTGCTGCTCTTCAGACCGCAGTTGACTCCGGCGACGTCGAAGCTGCTAAGAAGGCATGGGCTGCTGCCCGTCCGTTCTACGAGCATGCTGAGTCTGCTGTAGACACCTTCCTTATGCCTGGCTACACCATCCCCGAGGGCCAGGAAGCTGACAACAACTACTTCCTCGACTACCTCATCGACATGCGTGAGTCCAACCTGGACGAAGCTGCTGGTTGGCATGGCTTCCACGCTGTAGAGCGCGACCTGTGGGAGAAGGGTGCAATCACCGATCAGACCAAGGCATACGCTAAGGAACTGGCTGAAAACTGCAAGATCCTGAACGAGCAGGTTCTGCCTACCTTCGCTGACGACCTGAAGCCTGAGGACCTGGCAAACGGCGCAGCCGACCTTCTTGAAGAGGTTTCCACCACCAAGATCACCGGTGAGGAAGACAAGTACAGCCAGCTCGACCTTTCCGACTTCCGCTCCAACGTTGAGGGCGCACAGCAGGCATACGCAAACCTGCGCGACGGCCTGACCAAGGTTGACGAAGATCTGGTAAAGCGCATCGACGGCGAGTTCCAGAGCGTATCCGACATGCTGGACGGCTACCGCTCCGATTCTGAGCTGGGCGGCTACGTAAAGTACACCGCTGAGCTGAAGAAGTCCGACGCTTCCAAGCTTTCCGAGGGCATCAGCGCTCTGCATGATGACCTTGCCAAGCTGGCAGAAAAGGTTGCTACTGCTTAATAGCAGCACAGCACAGAGCTAATAACGCGGTTGGGTTTTTACCCCGCTGCATGGGGAGAGGGGTACTGCGCATGCGGTGCTCCCTCCCTGCATTTAGAGGAAATATTGCGAGTGTGTTACTAGCACTTCGCAATCTTTTAAGGAGAACACAATGGCAGAAGAAGAAAAGAACGAAGGTGTTGAGCTCGTAGGCGACAGCGAGCAGAACGCCGCCGACGCTGCCAAGGCCGAGCGCAACGAGCGCCAGTTCAGCCGCCGTCAGCTTATTGGCGGCGTTGCAGCCGGCGTTGTTGGTGGCGCCCTGGTGGGCACCGGCGTTACTCATGTGGTGAAGGAAAACATCAACAACGACACCAATCCTGGCGGCGCTGCCTACACTCGCATCGAGCTGAACAACGCTTGCCCGTTCTACGATTTGGATTACCCCAGCGGCATTGTTGATGCTGCGCAGCGTTACTGCAACTTCGTCATGTTTGACATGAAGGAAGGCACCACCAAGACCGACCTGCAGCTTTTGCTGGCTCGCTGGACTGCGGCTATTGCCACCATGCAGTCGGGCAAGACGCTTGGTCAGGTTCGCCCCGACTTCAGCACCTCTTCGGTACCGAAGGACATGGGCGAATGCGCCGACCTTGATCCTTGCTCGCTTACCATCACTGTGGGCTTTGGCCCTTCGCTGTTCGACGACCGCTTTGGCCTGCAGAGCTTTAAGCCCGAACACGAGTACTTCAAGGAATGGGAACGCATCACCAACGAGCGTCTTATCAGCGATTTGACCACCGGTTCTGACATCGCTATGCAGATTTGCTCCGACGACGTGCAGGTAATCTTCCACGCTACGCATTCGCTGGCACGCATTGCCCGCGGCAAGGCGAAGATCAAGTTCATGCAGGACGGCTTCTTGCCTATTCGCCAGAGCACCAAGCAGCCTACCCCGCGCGACCTGTTCGGCTTCCGTGACGGCACTACCAACCCCACCGAAGAAGCGGAATTCGAAGAGTTCTTGTGGGTAAAGGACACCAAGCAGGCATGGCTGAAGAACGGTTCGTTCATGTGCTACGGCCGTACCATTGCCGATGTTGAGACGTGGGAATCGGACCGCATTTCCGACCAGGAACGTTTGGTTGGTCGCCGTAAGGACACGGGCGCTCCGCTTTCGAACCCTGATGGCGATGAGTTCGACATTCCCGACCTTAACGCCAAGGATGCCAACGGCAATTACCTCATTGACCCGAACAGCCACGTTGCCATTACGAGCGACCAGCGCTTGGGTTACAAGGTTTTGCGCCGCAGCTACAACTACTGGACGGGCTTGAACGATCATGGCGATCAGAATGCAGGCTTCTTGAACTGCATCTTCGTAAACGATCCGTATCGTTACTGGTTGTTGCGCGACGACATGGGCCGTTACGACCGCCTGAATGAGTACTACTACGACGACTACCGTGGCGTGTACGCTGTTCCGCATGCTCCTGCAACGGGCACGTACTTGGGCCAGGAGTTCTTCGAGTAAGCACTGCGCAAAACGCGTGTGGGCGCTCCCGCTTGGGGGCGCCCTTTGCGCTATTCGGCGGTATGTCGGGGCACGGTTTGAGTGGCTAGGGCAAACGCCCAGATGGCGCGGGCGGCTGGACGTAGCGCTTGGATGAACGTGGCGCGGGCGGCTGGACGTAGTGCGGGCGACCGGACGTGGTGCGTGGCTGGGCGTGGCGTGGGCGACTGAGTTGTGTCGAGCTCGCGGCGTTGCCGGCTAGGAGCAGCTTGTGCGTGACGGTGCCTCGTATTGCCAGCGCAAACAGGGAGCCGCGTATTGTTAGCGCAAACAATCACAGAAGGTTTTGGGATGAAGCGCAAGCGCGCCTTATCCCAAAGCGATTCTGATTTAGCTTGAAAGGGGAGGCCCCATGTTCGATAAACGATTGCTGCAGCTTGTGCCCGAGGCGCGCAAGTTTGTTGTGCTTGCCGTTCTGGGAAATTGGGCCGGCCTTATGTGCTACGCGGTAATTATGTTTGCGCTTTCTTCGCTTTTGGCTGCGCTGGCAACTACAGGTGTTTCGGCCGAAGCGGTTGCGCAGTGGCTGTTGGTTTCGGGCGTAGCTATTGCGATGCGCTTTTTCTGCCAGGCTGGCGCGCAGTATGCAGGCAGTAAGGCCGCGGCCTTAGGCAAGGCGAAAATCCGCGAAGAGGTGTACGACAAGCTGGTATGCCTGGGATCTTCGTACAAGGAGCAGGTGGCTACCTCTGAAGCCGTGCAGATTTGCGGCGAAGGTGCCGAAAAGCTGGAAACCTACCTGGGGCAGTACATGCCGCAGCTGTTCTATGCGGTGCTGGCCCCGCTGAGCCTGTTCGCGATGTTCTTGTTTGTGGACGTGCCGGCGGCCATCGTGCTGCTGGTGTGCGTGCCGCTTATTCCCGTTTCCATTGTGGCAATCATGAAAATCGCCAAGCGCGTAATGGGTGCCTACTGGGATTCTTACGTCGATTTGGGCTCCACGTTCTACGAGGCCATTAGCGCGCTTAGCACGTTAAAGCTGTTCCAGGCCGATGAGCGCAAGCAGGCCGAAATGGACGCGCAGGCTGAAAGCTTCCGTGCAGCAACCATGCGTTTGCTGCGGATGCAGTTGAACTCCGTCACTATCATGGACTTCTTTACCTTTGGCGGTGCGGCCGTGGGTATTGTCATCGCGCTGTTCCAGCTGGCTGCAGGCAGCATTTCCTTGGCTTCGGCCTTGGCGGTTGCCCTGCTTTCGGTGGAATTCTTTTTGCCCATGCGCGTGCTAGGTTCGTACTTTCATACGGCCATGGGCGCGGGCCCGGTGCTGGAGCAGACCTTCAACTTGTTGGCGTTGCCCAACCCTTCCCAGGGCACGCAAAAGGTTGAAGCGGACGAAATTGAGATCGTATGCGATTGCCTGGGTTACGAATTTGACGGCAAGCCTGCGCTTGAAGATGTGTGCCTGGGTATCGAAGAGAACACCTTTGTGGGCATTACCGGCGAAAGCGGCAGCGGCAAGAGCACCCTGGCCAAAATCATGTCAGGCGAGCTTTTGGGCTATACCGGTAGCATCAAGCTCAACGGCGTGGAGCTGCGCGACATCGAGCCCGAATCGCTGCATTCGGTAATTACGCACGTTTCGGCTTCTTCTTACATTTTCAAGGGCACCTTCCGCACCAACTTGATTATCGGCAACCGCGGCGTGAGCGATTACAGCTTATGGAATGTGCTGAACAAGTGCCATTTGGACGACTTTGTTTTGGAGCAGGGCGGCTTGGACGCGCCCATCGCTGCAGGTGGTGCAAACCTTTCGGGCGGCCAGCGCCAGCGTTTGGCCATTGCGCGCGCCCTGTTGCGCGACACCCCCATCTACCTGTTTGATGAAGCCACTTCAAACGTTGATGCCGATAGTGAGCGTGACATCCTTACCTGCATCCAGCGACTTTCGTTGGAAAAGACGGTCATTGTGATTTCCCACCGTTTAGGCGCACTTGTTTGGGCCGACAACATTGTTGTGTTGGCAAATGGCAAAGTTGCCGAGCAAGGCCAGCATGGCGAAATGGCCTTAAAGGATGGCGCTTATGGTCGCCTGTGGCAGCAGCAGGAGCATATGGAAATGCTGGCGCAAAAAGCCGAGGAAGTGCGAGCAAGCTACGCCAAGGCCGATGGCGATGTGGAAGACGACTCCGACGTGCCGGAGGGCATGCGCGAAGCCCTAGAAAAGATGCCGCCCAATATTGCCGCAGCAACACGCTCGGTTATGAAGGGTGCCAAAATCCGCGCCTTGGTAGAAGGCGGCAGCTCGGGTATGCCTGCAGGCCACCCTTCCGATATTCCCCTTAGTGGTAGCGCTGCCGAAAAGGTGAATGCATCTGATGAGCCCAATGAAGCCAATAACGCCGTGGAGGTTAACACTTCTGCCGCTAAGGCCACGGGTCGCTCGCCTTTCAATGTGGTGCGCGGGCTTTTGGGCTTGTGCGGCGAGCTTTGGGCTTTGGTGAGCGCGGCCACCGTGTTGGCTTCGCTAGGCTTTGCCGCTGCCATCCTTATGACGGTTTTGGGCGTAGCTGGCATGTTGGGCCTGTGCAGCAATTGCTTCACGTGGAACATTTTTGCTGTGGCGGGCGCAGTTGCAGTGTGCGGCATAGCCCGCGGCTTCTTGCGTTACGGCGAGCGCCTTACCAGCCACGACCAGACCTTCCGCACCTTGGCGGTTATCCGCTCTAAGGTGTTTGCCCATATGCGCAGTTTGGCCCCCGCGCGCCTGGAGGCGCGCGACACGGGCGACTTGATTTCGCTTCTTACCGGCGACATTGAACTGCTGGAAGTGTTTTACGCGCACACCATTAGCCCTGTTGCGGTAGCTTGCATTGTTTCGGTTGCCGTGGCGGTGGGCATCGGCACGCAAAGCGTGTTGCTTGGCGTTGTTGCTCTGGCTGGCTTTGCCGTCATTGGTGTGGCGCTGCCCTTGGCGTTGAGCGCCTGGACCAACAGCTTGGGTCGTGAAACCAAGGCGCGCGCGGTGCGCTTCGGCTCGTTTATGTACGAAAGCCTTATGGGCCTTTCCGACACGCTGCGCTTTGGCGCTACCGATTTGCGCCGCGATGAATTGGGCGGCCGCATGGGTGCGCTTGCTGCCAACGAAATAAAGTTGGCCCGTCGAAGCGCAATTTCTACCGCCGCATCGGATGCGCTTATGCTGGCGTTTTGCCTGGGCTACGCGTACCTGGCTATTTGCCTGGTTGCTCAAGGCGCGATGCCTGGTGCAGCCGCGGCGCTGTGCGTGGTTGCCTTTGCTGTTTCGTTTGACCCGGTGCGCGCAGTGGCGCTGTTGGGATCTTCGCTTCACCAGGTGTTTGCTTCGGGCGAGCGCGTGCTCGACTTCTTGGCTGAAAAGCCTGAAACCTTAGAAGTTGAAGCTGGCGCTGGGCCCAAACAGTTTACAGGCGCCCAGCTGGCCAATGTGGAATTTGCCTACGGCGAGGAAACCATTCTTTCCGACTTCAATTTCGAAATTAAACCAGGTGAAATTGTGCATGTGGCGGGCCCCAGCGGCGCGGGCAAGAGCACTTTCTTGAAGTTGCTTATGCGCGTATGGGATGCCAAGGCAGGCAGCGTTACGGTTTCGGGACATGAAGTGCGCGAAATCAAAACCAGCGCATTGCGCAATTTGGAAGCTTCCATGACGCAGACCACGCACCTATTTAGCGGAACCATCCGTGATAACATCGTTTTTGTTCGCCCCGAGGCGACCGAAGAAGAGCTTAACCGCGCGCTTGAGCAGGCTTCGCTTGCGGGGCTTGTTGAGCGTTTGCCCAAGGGTGTGGAAACTCCGCTGGGTGAAATCGGCGAAGGTCTTTCTGCGGGCGAGCGCCAGCGCATGGGTTTGGCTCGTGTGTTTTTGTACGATGCGCCGTTTTTGCTGCTGGACGAGCCTACCAGCAACTTGGACTGCCTGAACGAGGCGGCGGTGCTTTCGGCTTTGCTTGAAGCGCGCGAGGGCAAAACCATGGTGGTGGTAAGCCACCGTATGTCGGCAGCGGCGTTTGCCGACACCACATTTACGGTTAACCAGGGCCGTCTTTCTTAAAGGCGCCCTATTTAAGAAGAGGTTTTGAACATGGGCAATTTTGCCAACGTGAGCCAAGGGGCGCTGCGCCGTATTGCAGCTGTGTTGCTGTGCTTGGCGGTTTCGTTTTTGCTGGTAGCGGGCATGGCTTCGCCGGCATTTGCGGATACGCGCTTGCAGCGTGCGCAGGGCACCAGCAGCCAAGAAACCCAGATGGGCGAAATAGCCAAAGATCTTTCCGATGGCGTTTACTACGGCAGTGGCGAGGGCTACCAGAGCACCGTTACCGTTGCGGTTACGGTTGCTAGCGGCAAGATTACCGACGTGAGCATTGTTTCGCACGCCGACGATGCAGCTTATGTAACGCGCGCTGAAAAGGTTATTGCCAATATCATTCAATACCAAAGCGCCGACGTGGACGTTATTTCGGGCGTTACGTTTTCTTCCCGCGGCATTCTTTCGGCTGTGAAGGACGCCTGCACCGGCAGCGGCAGCGTGGCCCTTACCAATAGCGTTTGGTTTAGCGCTGGCATGATTGCCTTGGCGGCAGTGTTGTTTGCGCTGGCAATTTGGATGGCGCGCAAGTGGCTGGGTGAAACCTCACGTGCAGCGCGTGCAAAGCTTACTCGACGCCAGCGTTGGTGCATTCAGGGTGCGTTCTTCGTGCTGGCGCCTTCTTCGTTTGCCACGGCATTTATGGGTTTGAAGACGCTGCTCATGCAAGTAAACGTTATGAACACGCACCGCGGGTACGACTTTGAGGTTATGACCTTTACCATCTTCTTGGTAATCATGCTGGTTATCACCGTGGTTTTGGGCCGCTTCTTCTGCGGTTTTGTATGCAGCTTTGGCTTTTTGGGCGATGTTTTGTATACCGCAGGCAATGCTGTTTGCAAAAAGCTGGGCATCAAACGCAAGGCTTGGCCCGCCAAGCTGGAGTTTGCCCTGCGCTTTGTTAAGTACGTAGTGCTGGTGGGCATTTGCGTCGCGGTGCTTTTGGGTGCCTACACCACCATCAACAGCAACAGCCCGTGGACGGTATTTGGCAAGCTGGCCAACCTTTCGGTTTCTAACGTCACTGCGATAGGCGCGGTGCTTTTGGGCCTATGCGCGGTAGGCATGTTGCTGAAGGAGCGCTTCTTCTGCGAATTCTTGTGCCCGCTGGGTGCTATCTACAGCATTTTGCCTACGTTGCCCACTGGCCGCATGCGCCGCGAGCGCCCCAAGTGCCGCAAGAATTGCCAAGCCTGCCAAAAGCAATGCCCCGTGGGTGTTGAGCCCAAGGGCGGCTTACTGGCAGGGGAGTGCATCATGTGCGGCGAGTGCTCTGAGGTGTGCCCGCAAAAGAATGTAACCTGCGGCCTGGAGCTGCGAGCCGATGCCTTGATGGCTGCTGCCGATGCTGCCGAGGAAAAGGCTGCCGTTGCGGCTGAAGCGGCCGCTCCCGCCAAGGCCGAAAACGCCAAGGCCGCACAGCCAGCTGCCGCACAGCCGGCCGAACCTTCGCCTGCAAAGAAGGGTCTGCGCGCCTTCTTATTCAGCCGACCGGTTTCGGTTATATGGAAAGCGGCGTTGGTGCTTCTTGTGTTGTGGTTAATGCAGGTAACGCGCTTCTTGCCTATGCTGGGGTAGGCTTAATACAAACCTTTGGAACGGGCTTGCAAAGGCAGGCCCGTTTTTTTCGCGCAACGCTGGCCGCTGCCGGCAGTAAGGAGCATGCGCTATGACGCTTAGCGCTGCGGGCAAAACGCCCCAAATCGACGGTTTGATCTTTGACATGGACGGCACGCTGCTGCATACGCTGCCCGACCTTACCGTGGTTATAAACAAGGCGCTTGAGCTGGAGGGCTTCCCCGGTCATTCGCAGGAGCAGGTGCTTACCTATGTGGGCAACGGCGCCCTAGCGTTGGCGCGCTTGGCGGTGCCCAGTACCGCCACCGAAGAGCAGGTGCAAAGCGTATATGCCAACTTCAAGGATCAGTACCAAAAAATTGGCATTAACCTTACGCGCGAATTCGAGGGAATGACCGAAACCTTGAAGCAGCTGAAGGCTGCGGGCAAAAAGCTGGGCATTATGTCCAACAAGTTCGAAGCCGGCGTGCGAGAAGTGGAAGCTCGCTTCTTTCCTGGCCTATTCGATTCTTCGCACGGTGAATGCACGCCCATTATCCCTCGCAAGCCTGAGCCCGATGGGCTGTTGCTGTGCGCTAAGGAAATGGGCTTGGCGCCTGAGCGCTGCGCATACCTGGGCGATTCTGCCAGCGACCTTATTGCTGCGCATAATGCTGGCATGCTTGCGGTGGGTTGCACCTGGGGCTATCAGCCTCTGCAAACCTTGCAGGGCGGCAAGCCCGACGTGCTCATAAACGCCCCTGCCGAAATGCTTCAATTTATCTAATTCGCAAAGGACCGCAACGTGCATTCCGCTGAATTCGAAAACGAGGAATTTTCCGAAGAGCTGCCTGAAGGCGATGCCGATTTTGGCGCCTTGGGAAAGCTTGCGCCGGCATGGCGTGAAGAGGGCTCGCCCGAGCTTACCGCCGAAGAGGCGTTGGAAAAGTTCTACGACTGGTTGGCGGAGCGCGAAGTGGAGCTGTGGCCCCACCAGGATGATGCCCTGATGAGCTTGATGGTGGGCGACCATGTTATTTTGGGCACGCCCACGGGCTCGGGCAAGAGCATGGTGGCCATTGGCATGATGTTTATGGCGCTGTGCCAGGGCAAGCGCGCTTTTTATACGGCGCCTATCAAAGCCCTGGTAAGCGAAAAATTCTTTGGCTTGGTGAATATGCTGGGCCGCGAAAACGTGGGCATGATAACGGGCGATTCGCAGATTAACCCGCATGCACCCGTAATCTGCTGCACGGCCGAGATTTTGGCCAACCAAGCGCTGCGCGAAGGCGAATGGTCGGACGTGGGTTGCGTGGCCATGGATGAATTCCACTTTTACGCCGATCCCGACCGCGGCTGGGCCTGGCAGGTGCCGCTGTTAACGCTGCCGCACACGCAGTTTTTGCTTATGAGCGCTACGTTGGGCGACGTAACCGCCATCGCCGAAGCTCTTGAAGCCAAAACTGCCAACACAGTAAGTGTTATCGCCGATGCTCCGCGCCCTGTGCCACTGGAATACAAGTACGAGCTTATGTCGCTGGAAGGAACGGTTGAGCTGGCTCTTCGCAATGAAGAAGGCCCGCTGTATATCGTGCATTTCTCGCAAGATGCGGCTCTGGCCAGTGCGCAGGCGCTTTCGAACTTCGGCGTTACCAGCAAAGAGCAGCGCGAGCGCATCAAAGCAACGCTAGGCCAAGGCAAGTTCACCACGCAGTTTGGCAAAACGCTGAAGCGCCTGTTGCTGAGCGGCATTGGCGTGCATCATGCCGGCATGTTGCCGCGTTATCGTTTGCTGGTAGAAAAGCTGGCGCAACAAGGCTTGTTGCCGGTAATCTGCGGCACCGACACGCTGGGCGTGGGCATCAACGTACCTATTCATACGGTGGTGCTAACGCAGCTGACCAAGTTCGACGGCCACAAAATGCGCCGTTTGCGCAGCCGCGAGTTTCATCAGATTGCCGGTCGTGCTGGCCGTAGCGGCTTCGACACAAGTGGCATGGTGGTGGCGCTGGCGCCCGAGCACGAAATTGAAAACGCCAAGCTTTTGGCCAAAGCGGGCGACGACCCAAAGAAACGTCGCAAGGTTAAGCGCAAAAAACCGCCCGAGGGCTTTGTGGTGTGGAACGAAGATACCTTCAACAAGCTCATTGCCGCCGCGCCCGAAACCCTTACGCCGCGTATGCGCATTACCCATTCCATGGTGTTGGCCGAGGTTGAGCAGGGCGGTAACGCACGTGCGCGTGTGGATGCGCTCATCGATGATTCGCTGCAAACAGACGAAGAAAAACTGAAGCTGAAGGTGCGCGCCAGCGAAGTGTTCAAGACGCTCATCGACGCAGGTGTGGTTGAGATCGAAGAGCTGGAAGATGGCACGCCCGATTACTACGTAACCATGGATTTGCCTGAAGATTTTGCGCTTGACCAGCCTCTTTCGCCATTCTTGCTTGCGGCGCTGGAGTTGTTGGACCCCGAAAGCGAAACCTACACCTTCGACGTAATTTCAATGGTGGAGGCAACGCTGGAAGACCCGCGCCAGGTGCTGCGCGCCCAAGAGCGCAAGGCCAAGGCGGCGGCCATTGCCGCCATGAAGGCAGATGGCGTTGATTACGACGAACGTATGGATCGCATTGCTGAAGTAACCTACCCGCGCCCGCTACGCGAGCTGCTGTTTGCCGCGTTTGGCAAGTATTGCGAAGAAGTGCCCTGGGCGCGCGACTATTACGTGCGTCCTAAGTCGGTGTTGCGCGACATGTTGGAGCAGGCGGCCGACTTCAAGGGGTATATCCAGAGCCTGGGCATTATGCGCTACGAAGGCGCGCTGCTGCGTTATTTGTCGGAAGCGTATCGTGCATTGGATCGTACGCTGCCGTTTGATAAACGCAGCGAAGAAATGGAAGACATTATTGCCTGGCTGGGCCTGGTTGTTCGCAGCGTTGACTCCAGCTTGGTGGACGAGTGGGAGCAGGCTGGTCAGCAGCTGGACGAGCGTCCGCCGGCGGCTAAAGAAGCTGTGGTGCACGACCGCCGCGGCCTGACGGTGCTGGTGCGCAACGCATTGTTCCGCCGCGTGCAGCTGGCCGCCAAGGACGACGCCGAGGCTCTGGGCGAGCTGGACGGCGAAAACGGCTTCAACGAGCACAAGTGGCGCAATGCCTTAGACGCGTACTTCGAAGAGCACGAAGAAATTCTGTTGGATGCTGATGCTCGTTCGAGCGCGTTTTTGATGGTGGACACCGCCGAAGAGGAATCTGCTCACGAATGGCTGGTTCAGCAAACCTTCAGTGATCCAGATGAAGCCAACGACTTTGCCATTCGCGCCAAGGTAGACCTGGACGCCACCCAAGAAGGCGACACCGTTGTGTTTAGGGACTACAAGGTTGGCTTTGTGGAAGACCTGCTTGCCGAAGACTAGGCCTGCGACCCCGCCGGTTGGCAGGGTTCTGTCGAAGCAGATTTGGGCATTTGGTCCAAGGTAAAGCTGGGAGCAAGCGAAATCGCGCCAGCGATTTCCGCTATCAGCGCTATCGTAGGGTTGCCCTGCCCCCTTTCCAGCCGGCTAATTACCGCCTGCCTTACGCCCGCTTTCTGCGCCAGTTCCACTTGGGTAAGCCCAGCTTGCAGCCTTGCTGCGCGTAGTTGGCTGCCAATCTCCTGGGCAAAATTCGTGTGTGGCTGCGGGGTTTTTCCCGGTTCGTTTTGTACGCTTCTAATGTAGAAGTCGTCCTGCGAACACCTTCCTTCTGCGTCTTCGAAGAGTTTGAAGGCGTCGTAGAACTCCAGGTCATGCGCCTTTAGCACTTCGCCAAGGTTTTGCCTGCTTGCGGGAACTGTCCGCTCAGCAATCCAGCGTTTTGCCCAGTTGCCTTTTACCTCGCTTTGCCCACGGGCAACGAAGGCATCCAGCAGCATGGGCACATCGTTTTCGCCGGCATCGGGCGCGATGCTGATTTCCACGGCATCTGTTTCTTCGTTGTAGCTTAGCCGCGCGCAGGGTTTTGCGTCCCTGCGCGAGCCGTCGATGATGTCATAAATCTTCATAGTGCTGCCACCTTCTGACGAGCATTTCCCGCATTTTTGCTATATGCGCTTCAGGGAGGATGCGCTCGATTCCCGCAAATATTGCATCGAAGCTAGAGCCGGTAAGCTTAGGCGTTTCGATCTGGCCCGCAACAAAACGCTCAAGGTTTTCGGAAAGCGATTTTGTGCCAAGGTAGTTGTTGGCATTCACGTCGGCTAATGCGTCGAAGCCGCGCACTCTGTCTTCATTGCCATAGCATGAGAAAACGAAAGAAAGCCCGTTGTCGAATATGGGGGCTAGACGCAGCGAGCCGTCGCGGCTGCGCAGAACTTCGACGTTCGCGCCGTGCCTGTCGCGATTTGCTATGAGGTAATCAACTAGCATCATTTGGCGAATTTGGGCTCCCCAGCCATAGCGATCGCAAAGCTCCAGAGGGCTTTCATCTTCCTGCTTGTGCAAGTCGTAGAAGGTGTCGAGCGCTTGCTTGCGCTCACCTGTGGCCCGAAAGCTTTTTGAGCGGTTTAGCCAGGTTTCAATTTCAGCGCCATTGATATCCACCAGGGCATGGACCAAGCGGTACTCAAGGTGGGGCATCCCGAGCGCGCTCATAAGCCTGCTTGCCACAAGCTCGTTTACGCATTCGTGGCCGTATACTCCGCGGTAACTGTCATAGCAGGAAAGCTTGTAGTACCAGGTGCCTGCACCGGTATCTTCGCGTGATTTTAGGAAGCAGCCGCCCGTGCCCGACGTGTTTGTTTTTTCCGACCAAGAGAGCTTGCGTAAATCTTGCAGTTCAAAAAGAATATCGCGCATGACCCCTCGATTCGATATGACATATAAATCATATCGAATGTAACACAAACTGGAGTCCTAAAGCATCAGTTCTCAGATTGGCGAAAAAGAGCAAAAAATAACGGAGATTCCCATTGCCCTTCTTTAGCAGACGGGGGGGTGTCTCCGTTACAGATAGTTTAGCATC
>CAVFVF010000013.1:0-35761 GCA_963625925.1 Eggerthellaceae bacterium
TATTCCCACGCAATTGGCTCCAGGTGCACGTTTTCCAGAATCGACTTTGCGGAAGCGCGTGAAACCCCTTGCTCGGCTACTAGGCCGCCCATGTATAGCGGTAGATATACGACCTTCCCATAGGAGCGTTCCTTGATGGAAACATTGGCCCTTGAAAGCACGAAGGCTTCATCTATGCCGTACTCTTCGGTGGAAAGCAGGTTGCTCAGCGCGGTATGGAGCTTGTAATCCTTGCCCGATTTCACCTCTATGGGCAGCACTTTCCCCTCGGTGGTTTCGATAAGGAAGTCAACCTCGCCTTTTCTGCTGTTGTGGTAGTAGTGAAGCCCCACGCCTGCGGCAGATAGCTCTTGGGCAACGTAGTTTTCGTAGACGGAGCCGAAGTTGACGGCCTTTTCTCCGGTGAGGGCCGCCATGGCAACCGAAGGCGGGTATTGTGCCACGAGCATGCCAACGTCCGAGCTGTAGAGCTTGAAACGGTTTGGCTCTGCCGTTCTTGCCAGCATGGGCTTCGGGTCGGTCACATTGGTTACCTTAAGCGCAACGCAAGCAGCAACAAGCCAGGCGAAGTCGTTGGCGAAGCGGTCGTATTTCGCTTCGGCTTCGATTGATTTGAGTTGGAAGCGTTTGTTTTCTTTGTTCAGCTGTGACGGTAGTGCATCGAATATTGCCTTGATCTGGGGTGCGCGTTTTTTTGCGTATTTGGAAATGTCTTCGCGGTACAGACGAACCAGATCGTCTTGGATTTGGCGAACTGAGCCAAGGTCGCGAGCCCCTTCGATGCTCTTGCATACAGCGGCAGGCATTCCGCCAACAACCAGGTAGCGGTCGAATAACTTTATGAGCGAATCGTGCATGGCCTCGGGCATGGGTGAACGCTGCACAAAGCAACTCCGAACGTTTTCAAGAATTCCCTCTGGCACGCCTTGAGCCCAGCAGAACTCTTCGAAGGTGAGCGGCGCCATGTCCAATACGTGCAGGTATCCCACCGGTAGTGAGCGAATGCAGCTCAGCTCGGTTCCCGACATGGATTCCGATAGTGCTAGGTCGAATCTGCCATCTTGAACCAGATACTTCGAAAGCGTAACGACTTCGGGCGCTTCCTGAACTTCGTCGAAGAAGATCAGCGTTTTGCCAGGAACAAGGGGACAGCCCATCTCGAGCGAAAGTAAATCAATTGCCTGGCTGGAACTGGTGAGCTTTCCGTAGCGATTCCTTGCGGCGGAATCTTTTACGAAGTCGATTTTTACGTAGCTTTCGTATTCATTGCGGGCAAATTCTTCAAGAAGGTAGGTTTTGCCTATTTGGCGAGCACCCGTAACAAGAAGGGCTCCATGGCCTTTCTGCTGTTTCCATTCAAGAAGGTTTTTGTAAGCTTTGCGTTTGAGCATGTAAACCGCCTATTTGCCGCTAAATCAGAACGAAATTTACCTAATTATGCCGCTAAAACAGAAAGATAACCATAGGAAAATGCCGCTAAATCAGAAAGAAATTGCCTAAAAAGTGCCGCTAACGCAGAAAGCTTGGCTTGCATGTACCGGTCGGGCTGTACTAGTCAAGCTTCGTAAATGCTTTTCGATCCCTCCATAACCGGAGGCGGATGCCTGGGATGAAAATCGCCTCCGCTTGGTGGATGCCTGGGCGAAAATCGCCTCCGTTTGGTGGGCGCCTGGCCTGGATTTTGCGATTTTCGGAGGATGCGGTCTTGCCGAGTAGGCCGCCGCCTTGTCCTTACCCGCCAATTACAGCCGCTGCCTGTATATAAGTTATGGTGTTCGCTCGAAAAAGTTTCCCGTGGCATACAATTTTGTTCGGATTGCCAAGGCTTTGCTTGGGCGGGGCGGGGAGCTGACCGCTTGCGTGCCCAAGTGAAGCCGGGTGGCACCTTGGCCCAAGTGAAGAACCTCGGAAGGAACGGGCTTGCAGAACAACGAACAGCCTACGGGAATTGTCCGCTTTGATGCGGCTGCCAACAGTGGTTTTGCCCATGCGGCCCAGATGCGCTGTGCCGTTTCGCGCCGCGGGTTCTTCCGGTTGTCTGCCGCTGCAGCTGCGGTAAGCGCCTTCCCCTTGTTGCTTTCCGGCTGTTCAAGCTCCGGCTCCAACTCTAGCTCCAGCGAAGGTTCCCAGCTTGGCCCAGTGTATTCTTCCGACCAAATTCAGTCGGTAACGCTGTTTTTGTTCGATACCGTTATCCAGATAAGCGCCGCTTGCTCTGCCGAGCTCATGGCCAAGGTGGGCAGCCGTCTGAATTACTTCGAGGGTAAATTTTCGCGCACGGTTGAAGGCAGCGATGTTTGGAACATCAACAATGCCGCCGGCGCCCCCGTGCAGGTGGCTAGCGAAACGGCCGATTGCATTCAGAAAGCGTTGGGTTTTTCGAAAGAATCAAACGGCCTGTTCGACATCACTATCGGCGCGGTTTCTAGCCTGTGGGACTTTGTTAACGGCGTAAAGCCAGCCGATTCTGCAATTGCCGAAGCGGTAAAGCACGTTGGTTATGAGGGCGTGCAAGTAAACGGAACTACCGTTACCCTTTCCGACCCCGAGGCCAAAATCGATTTGGGCGGCATCGCCAAGGGATATATCGCCGACGACATTGTTGCCATGTTGCGCGAAGGCGGCTGCGATGCAGCTTCCATAAGCTTGGGCGGCAACGTGTACGTTATCGGCAAGAGCTTCGATGGCGACGAGTGGAACGTGGGCGTGCAAGACCCTAACGGCACGCTCGATACCACCATCGCTTCTATTAAGGCGGAAGATATTTCGGTTGTGACCAGCGGTTTATATGAGCGCGGCTTCACGAAGGACGGCGTGTACTACTACCACATCCTCGATCCAAAGACGGGTTGCCCTGTCGCAACCGACCTTAAAAGCTCTTCTATCACCTGCGCAAGCTCTACTACGGCCGACGCGTATTCCACCATTTTGTTTTTGATGGGACATGATGGCGCCATGAGCTTTGTAGAAGGCGATAGCCGTTTTGAGTGCGTGCTGGTAGACAGCAACGATAAAGCTACGAAATCAAAAGGCTCGGCATTTGTGCTGGGCAGTGCATAAGGGGCATCTATGACCAGGCAAGAAGCAGAGAGCATTATTTCCCATAAGAAATTGAACCTGGCGCTGGCGGCGGCCCTTGTGGTGTTGGTGCTGGGCACGGTAATTGCTACCAACGCGTTTGGCCAGGTAGCGCCCGCTAAAAGCGCGGTGGTTAAGGCGTCGGACGGCACCGAATATGTGCTGGACCTTTCGAAGGATTCCACCACTACGGTTTCTACTAGCAAGGGCTGCAACATTGTGGTTATTGAAAATGGAACCGTGCGCGTTGCCGAAGCCGACTGCCCCAACCAAGATTGCGTGAACCAGGGCAGCATTTCTAAAGCGGGCCAGCAAATTGTGTGCTTGCCGCATCAGCTAACCGTTGATATTTCTGACCAAGAGGCAGCGCCCACATACGATGTAGTGGGCAAGTAGGCTTTTGCCTGCAAGTTTGGGTACGCCCCGCAGGTAGTATGCTGAATTCATGAGCGCACAAGGCAAAACAACTTCGAAGAACAGCGCGCGCCAAGGCAATGTGCAACGCCTGGCGCGCGTTTCGTTGCTTGCCGCTGCGGCGCTAATTTTGAGCTATATCGAAACCATGATTCCGCTGCCGGTTGCTCTGCCTGGTGTAAAGCTTGGGCTGGCCAACATTGCGGTGGTAGTGGCGCTATTTGCCATGGATGCGCGTACGGCGTTCGCTGTGGCCTTGGTGAAGGTATTCGCTTCGGGCTTCTTGTTCGGGTCGCCCATGATGCTGGCCTACAGCGCTGGTGGCATGGCGCTGGCTTTTGCCGCTATGGCGTTGCTAAAGCTCATTCCCGGCATAAGCGTCGTGGTGGTGAGCATGGCCTCGGCAATCTTTCACAACGTGGGCCAGATCGCCGTGGCGTGCGTGGTGCTTTCTAGCCCTGCGGTGTTTTTGAGCTTGCCGCCACTGGCGCTCGCCGCGCTTATTACCGGTGCGCTTACCGGTGCGGTTGCTTTGGGCGTGCTGGCCAGCATTGCCCCGCAGGCGGGCGGCAGCGAAGTGCAGAAGAGCCGTTTGCTTGCCAAGACGGCTGCGGCAGGGCAAAAGCCCGTTGGTCTGGCCGGCACGGTTGGCGGCGCTGCTTCTGTGCCTGCGCAAAAACGAAAGAAGCACAGCGCGGGCTCGGCCGGTTTTGGCGTGTACCGCGCGGGCTCTACCTTTGCCCACGGGTTAGATCCGCGAACAAAGCTGCTGTTTACGGTGCTGTTTTTTGTGGCGGCGTTTGCTGCGCAGGGCGTACTTGGCTTGGGTATTGTGGCGGCGGCTACCGTAGTTGCCCTGGCGGCTTCGGGCATTGGTCCTGCTCAGGCGCTGCGTTTGTTGCGCCCTTTTTTGTGGCTGCTGTTATTCGTGGTTGTTTGGGACGTGCTGTTCGTTAGCAAAGGCCAGGTGTTGGCACAAGCGGGCCCTGTGTGTATTTCAGTTGGGGGCATTGTTTTCGCCGTGGAATCGGGCGTGCGATTCTGCTGCATGATGTTGGGCACTGGCGCGCTTATGCGAACCACTTCGCCTACCGAACTTACCGATGGCATTGCACGGCTGCTGCGGCCCTTTGCGCGCATGGGCGCGCGAGTGGACGATGCCGCGCTTGCATTGGGGCTCACATTTAGGTTCATCCCTACGTTGGCTCAGGAATATGGGCGCATCAAGCAGGCCCAGGAATCGCGCTTGGCAAATTTTGGTGGCGGAGTAGTGCAGCGTTTGGCAGCATATGGCACGGTGTTCACACCGTTGTTTGCTAATGCACTGCGTCGTGCCGATAGTGTAGCCATGGGTATTGAAAACCGTGCCTATGGGGCAGGCGGGCGCACCTGTATTCGCGAATATCGCCTTCGCGGCGCCGATGTTGCGGTGCTGGTGGCAACGGTGGCGTTGGCGGTTTCTGCATTCCTTATATAGTTGCGAAGAAATGCAGAAAATCCCTTGCGCAAACCGCGGGGGTAGGGTACATTAATCCTCGCACTTTTTGCTGCACATGCGGGTGTGGCGGAATTGGCAGACGCGTACGGTTCAGGTCCGTATGAGCTTCGGCTCATGAAGGTTCAAGTCCTTTCACCCGCACCATTTACCTATATGGCACCCCACTGGGGTGCCTTTTTTATTATGATTAGCTCCACTATCCGAAATGGCTGTTAGGAGCTACTTATGAGGCTTATCCATTGCCTGAACAACATCTCTTCCCGTGGTACCGATTTGCTCGATCGCAATTCATACGAGCTCACCGATTCACTGGAAGAATCAGAGGGCATCCTCGTTCGCAGCGCAGCCATGCACGATATGCAGTTTCCTGAAGGCCTGCGCGCCATTGCTCGTGCAGGCGCGGGTGTAAACAACATTCCCCTGGAGCGCTGTGCCGAAGAAGGCATTGTGGTGTTCAACACCCCGGGCGCCAACGCCAATGCTGTTAAGGAAATTGTGCTGTGCGCCCTTTTGCTGGGCAGCCGCGACATTATTGGCGGTATCGACTGGTGCCGCGAAAATGCCGACGACGAAAACATCGCCAAGGCCGCAGAAAAGGCCAAGAAGCAGTTTGCCGGCAAGGAAATCAAGGGCAAGAAGCTGGGTGTAATCGGCCTGGGCGCTGTTGGCGCCGAGGTTGCCAACGTTGCCGTTGAGCTGGGTATGGACGTTTATGGCTACGACCCGTTTGTTTCGGTGGGCGCTGCTTGGAAAATCTCCAGCCCTGTTCATTACATCACCGATCTGAAGGACATTTTCCGCACGTGCGATTACATCACCATCCATGTGCCGGCAGTGGAGGGCACCATCGGCATGATCGATGCGCATGCTTGCTCGCTTATGAAGGAAGGCGTGGTGCTGCTTAACTTCAGCCGCGATACGCTGGTTGACCCTGCTGCGCTTTCGGTTGTTTTGGACTCGGGCCGCGTAAAGCGCTACATTACCGACTTCGCAACGCCTGAAACCATGAAGATGACCAACACGGTTGTGCTGCCTCATTTGGGTGCTTCTACAGGTGAAGCTGAAGACAACTGCGCCATTATGGCCGTGCGTGAACTAGTTGATTACTTCGAAAACGGCAATATCACTAATTCGGTAAATTACCCGGCTTGCGATATGGGCGTTTGCCCCGCTGGCATGAGCCGTATTGCCTTGTTGCATAAGAACGTGCCCAACATGATTGCCCAGATTTCTGCCATCTTGGGCGACGACAACGTGAACATTGCCAATTTCCTGAACAAGGCCCGCGGCGATTACGCCTATACCCTCATCGACATGGACAGCGCTCCCAGCGAAGCTGCCATTGCTAAGCTCCGCGAAATCGAGGGCGTAAAGCGCGTTCGTCTTATCTAGGGCGAAGGCAAGGCGCTGCATTTAAAAAGAAAGCAACCAAACCGAAGGGGTGCCAGTTGATTCTGGTGCCCCTTTGGTTTTATTCACTGATTTTTTCCCATTTTTGCTCAAGCGGATTCCAGGCAACTCCGTGTGCTTCGTTGTCGAAAATGGGCTGCAGCCATTCTGCTATTGCCTGTTCAGCTTCTATCGAGTTTTGATATTTGATTGGCAATTTAGCTTCAATGGCGAGCTTTCGGTAGTTGCTCGCCAAAGTACCTTTCCAAGCATCGGGTACGGTGAATTGATCGACTTTTCCAGTTTTTCTGATTGCGAGCTCTGTTTTAAGCGCTTCGTGGAGCTCGCTTCCATTGACGGGTTCATTGATCATAGAAGATACGAGATCGACGAGGTCCTTTACTCGGGAAGATTGCCTGCCGTTGTAGTCCTGCATAATGGCGCCGACCTTTTCAGCAATGCGATTTTCGACCGTATTGGTGAGGTAACTGAATGTTGACATGCCGCTAATTGCTAAACGAGAGACGGGCTCGATTACGTCGAATTTTTGCGGGGGAGTGGGATCTACCACCAGGTCGATAGAGACGATGCCCTTCATTGCGGTGCCGCCTAGCCAGGTTTCAAATGTGACGGTATAGCCCGACCTGTAATCTTGGGAAGTGTCTGTTGGGCGCTTGTTCTTGAACCGAAATTCAATGAAGTCGTCGAGGTCGATTGAGGCTGTTTCTATTAGGCTCGTAAGGGCTTCGTCGAGATTGCTCGTTCTTCCCAACAGATCAATGTCTCGGGTTTCGCGTGCGTTGGGCACCCTTGCCAGCATGCTCTGACCGCCTTTTAGTATGAACAATGGGTCTTTACGGCTGAATATCCTGCAGAGAAAGCGATCATGGAAGAAAGCTTGAATTTGCCCTGTTTACGTCGCGACCCGATGATTTGGCCGCAGCTTTAACGGCTTGCTCCATGGCTCGATAGGTTTTGTATTTGGTGGCCATGGGTCCTCCTGTCATGCTGTGCAGGCGGTTGGCATTAGCCTCCTGGCTTCGTTTACCTGCTCTTCTATGCGATGCATGGTTGCCGCTGAGGCGCTTTGATTAATGATGTCTTTGGCGAAAGCAGCTCCGTCCCCTTTACGATATCCATTTCTTGCCGCCAGAGAGTCCAGCAGATTGGACAGCAGCGCTTCATTGAATATATGGCCTCTTGCAGCCATGCCCGAAATGAAATTGCCTACAAGGCTGGGGTCTTCACGTAGGCGAATCAGGTCTGCCACGGTTTGTTCGGGAGAGCTGACGGGGATGCCGTCTGCCAGCTCTGCGCTGCGTTGGTCGATATTCCAGGGCAGCAGTTTTATGTCTTTGCGCGCTGTGCGCGTGCCGGGCTTGCAGACGAAGCAATATGGTTGCTCGTGTAGGTCGGTGTCGCCTAGAAGCACGGCTGCAGTGCGGCCAGTGGCGATGTAGTCATGGTCGCCGTTTTTTAGACGCTTAAAGGCGCTTTCGTTTGGTTTTAGCGAAAGCCATGCAGCTTTGATGCCTATGTTTTGCGAGTCTGGCATTGCTGCAAAACGGTAGGTTCCGCGCGCCATGATTTCTATTCGGCCATCTTTCACCATGCGCGAAAGCTGAACGCGACTTATGCCCTCGGTTTGAGCTTGCGCAGAAGTGAACATTCCCCATTGAGTTGAGGCGAGTTCGGCAAGATTTTTTATATTGGTGAATGATTTCATGTTGAGATTGTATACATATATGTTAATAAAGTCGACAAATTTCATTAGATTCTTGGGGCAAAGGACGCGGATCGTCATGCTCGATTGGCTTGTGTTGCAGAAGTTGGAAAATTTCCGACATTTGCAACATTGATGTGGGCCACTTTAGGAAAAATGCCGCTCTTGGCGGGCGCCTGAAGCTCCGGGATTTGAAGCTGGAGCAGAGTAGGTCCATGCATGTTGGGTTGATGCTCGGCAGGTTCGCGGGATGGCTTTGAGACATTGCTTCGCCTGAAAACCACAGTTTGTTCGCTACCGTTTTGCAAACAAATGTTCGATTATTAGGGAATGCAGTACATCACGAAAAACGGAATGCAAAGGCGCGCCCACCGCGAAGAAATCGACGTGGTGGTGAGCTTTTGCCATGGCAAATTGGTGCCAATGCTTATCCGCTGGAAGGATGGCCGCACGTTTCCTATCGATGAAGTGCTGGAAGCCCCTGAATCGCACGAGGCGCTGGGTGGCTTGCGCATTACATCGTTCAGGGTGCGATTGGGCCTGCACGAGCGAACTATCTACTTGGAGCAAACAAAAGGCAGCGAGCGCGACGGCCTGTCCGATTCGTTTACCTGGTGGGTAATAGCCTTCGACGCCGAACCGGCCAAGCCCGACAAGAGCTGCTGAAACAAAGAGGGGGTCTTATGTCGGAAATTGCAACGGGTATTCCTTGGTAATACAATGAAATACAAAGGAATACGAGAGGAGGGAAAATGGTAGCTTCTACGACCATGGAGCCAATCTCTGCAAAGCTTCGCCACGATGAAAAAGTGGCATTCGCTGAAGCGTGCGAAAGCATCGGCACAACACCAAGCAACGCAATTCGCATGTTTGTTTCCGCATTCAACAAGCGTGGCGGGTTTCCTTTCGATCCTTCTAACCCTTACGGCTTTAACAGCGAAACCCTTGCAGCCATGAACGACGCTGCAACGGGCACTAACCTATCGGGCCCGTATAAGAGCGCAGACGAACTTATCGCCGCCGCTTTGGACGAGGACTAACCAATGCTCGCAATAAAGTTCACGTCGAAGTTCAAGAAAGACCTAAAAAAGGCAAAGAAGCAGGGCAGGGATCTCTCAAAGCTCCGTAACGCGTTGGACTTGCTGGTAAGTCAAAAATCGCTACCTGAAGGTATGCACGATCACTTATTGGTCGGAAACTCGAACAGCAAAACGGGTACCCTGAGCAGCCCCCGCCGCACCCTGCCCCCATCGGGCACAGACGCGCCTAAATTTCGCCAAGCAAAAGGAAAGGGCCCGAAGGCCCTTGCACTAGCCGGCAAAGCCGGTGTCTTCAATTTTTCCTGGACCGTCAGCTGCCGCCGTAGCCAAGCTATCGCACAGCTCGTTTTCAGGATGCCCTGCATGGCCCTTCACCCAATGGAAGGTTACCGAATGCGGCTCCTTGGCGGCCAAAAGGCGCTTCCAAAGGTCTACGTTCTTAACAGGCTCCTTCTTGGAATTCTTCCAGCCCTTTTTAAGCCACCCATCAACCCAATGCTGGTTGAAGGCATTTACCACATACTGCGAATCGGAGTGAACTTCTACCGTGCAAGGGCGCTTTAGCGCTTCAAGCCCGGTAATTACGCCCAAAAGCTCCATGCGGTTGTTGGTGGTGTTGGTATACCCTTGCGAAATCTCGCGCGTGTGCAGCTTGCCGGCGGTGTCGGTGTAATGCAGAACCGTACCAAAGCCACCTGGCCCGGGGTTGCCACGAGAAGATCCGTCGCTGTAAAGAATTACCTTCATTCAGTCTCCTTCGGGAATCGCGCAGCGGCGCCTTTACTTGCAGGCGTTTTCGATGGTGCGCTTTAGCTCGTCGAAGCCGGTGCCTTTTTCCGAAGAGCACACTACCATCACCACATCTTGCGGCAGGTTCAGCTGCTTGCGGATAGCGGCCTTTTGTTTGTTGGCTTCCGACTTGCTAACCTTGTCGGCTTTGGTGAGCGCGATCATAAACGGCAGTTCGCACGCGCGCAAAAACTCAACCATCTGCTCGTCGAGCTTGGTGGCGGGGTGGCGAATATCGATAAGCGAAACCACCAGTGCGTAGTAGCGGTACTGGTCGAAATAGCCGTTGATCATTTCCGACCAGCGCGCCTTTTCGCTTTTGGCCACTTTGGCGTAACCGTAACCCGGCAGGTCAACGAAGTCGATTTCTTTGGTGGTAAAGAAATTGATAGTGCTGGTTTTGCCCGGCATAGAAGATACCTTGGCAAGCTTTTTGCGGTTGAACAGCTTATTGATAAGCGAGCTCTTGCCCACGTTGGAACGGCCCACAAAGGAAACTTCGGGGCGAACCGATGCGGGGATTTGGGCCGAAGTGCCGTATGCCCCTTGGAATTGAACCTCGTTGTAGTTCATGCGCTGCCTTTCATTCGGAGTTTCCATGATAGCGTTGCCTGCGGTGCGCGTAAGCCGTGATAATGGAAGCTCAAAGGACAACCATCAGCAGAAAGCGCAGGTAGGCATGGCTCGGTTCGAGGCATTCATCGATAAAGTAACGGGCGGCGAATTGCTGGGTAGCATTATTGCGGCAGCCATCATGCTGGTTGTCATTGCGTTTATTTCGCATCTGCTTACCCGTTGGTTGCGTCATCTTATGAACCGCGATGGCCACAGCTTGCCTTCGGGCACCATCGTTATCAACATCATGCGCATTGTGGTGTGGGGTGTGGGCATTTGCATCATTCTGGATACGTGCTTCGATGTGAACATGACCGGCGTTATCGCAGCTCTGGGCGTTGGCGGCATTGCGCTTTCGCTGGGCTTTCAGGACACGCTTTCCAACCTTATCGGCGGCGTGCAGGTTTCGTTTATGCATATTGTTGCCCCAGGCGACAACATTGAAGTTGGCTCCAATTCCGGCGTAGTGCAAGACGTAACTTGGCGCCACACCACCATTAAAAACAACCTGGGTGAAGTGGTGGTTATCCCCAATTCGGTAATTTCCAAAAACGCGGTAAAGCGCCTGGCTGCGCCCGAATGTGTAACCGTGCGCTTTGTTGCCACCACCACCGAAGATTTGGACTTGGCGGCAGCTCGCACTGCGGTTGCCGCGCGCAAGGCGGTTTCGGGCATAACCCAGCTAGAGGGCGAGCCCCAGGTAGTGTTCTCTGAGCTTTTGGAGGAAGGCGCCAAGGGCAAAGTGGTGGTCAATATCGCCGACGCCTCGAAGGCAAACGATGTTGCCGACGCCATCATGAAGGTTATTACACCCATTTTGCGTTCGTAGCTGTGCGCTTTGTTGCCGCCAGGTGAACGTTCGTTGCGCTCGTGTGCAAACGGGCGTTTGCGCTGCGTGCGTTTGTTATCATGAACAGCGTTCTAAGTTTGTGCCGAAGGCTTGGCCTCTGGCATGCGAAACAATGAAGGAATACCATGACTCAGCATCTCACCGAAAAGGACGTGCGCGGCATTGCCACGTACGCACGCATCGGGCTTACCGATGAAGAGGTAACTTCCATGACCGAAGACCTCAACAACATCATCGAAAGCTTAAAGCCCATCACCGAATACGACCTGGAAGGCGTGGAGCCCACGTTCCATCCTATCGGCGGCCTTTCCAATGTAATGCGCGAAGACGTTGAAGGTACCAGCTTCACCCAGGAAGTCGCCCTTTCCAACGCTCCCAAGCAGCAGGAAGGCAGCTTCCTTATTCCGGCTATTTTGGGCGGGGGCGATGAATAATGGCTAAGCAGTTTGCAGAGCTTTCGGTTGCCGAAATCCAGGCAGGCCTTGCTGCCAAGGAATTCAGCGCCAAAGAGGTAGCTCAAAGCTCCATCGCTCGCATTGCCGAGGCCGATGCGGCTGTGCACGCATTTCTTGAAACCACCGAAGAAGCGGCCCTGAAGGCAGCCGAGCGCGTAGACGCTGCTGTGGCTGCGGGCAATCTTGCGCAGGCTGGCCCCTTGGCTGGCGTGCCCGTTGCTTTTAAGGACAACATGAACCTGGAAGGCACGCACACTACCTGCTCTTCCCGCATGCTTGAAAACTACGTTTCGCCTTATACGGCAACGTGCGTTCAAAAAATCATCGATGCCGGCGGCATTCCGCTGGGCAAGCTGAACATGGACGAATTTGCCTTTGGTTCTTCTACCGAAACTTCGGCATTTGGCCGCACCTTCAATCCGTGGGATTTGGAGCGCGTACCGGGCGGTTCTTCCGGCGGTTCTTCGGCTGCTGTTGCTGCAGGCTTGGCCACCATCACGCTTGGTTCCGACACCGGCGGTTCCATCCGCCAGCCAGGCAGCTTCTGCGGTACCGTTGCCGTTAAACCTACTTATGGCGTGGTTTCGCGCTATGGCGTTGTGGCCTTCGGTTCTTCTTTGGACCAGGTTGGCCCCTTCGCCCGCAATGTGCAGGATGCCGCCTTGGCCATGAACGCGCTTGCTGGCCACGACCCGCTCGATTGCACCAGCCAGCCCGTTTCTACCGACTTCACCGCAAATTTGGCCGAAGGCGTTAAAGGCATGCGCATTGGCGTGGTGCCGGCCTTCATGGAAGCCGAAGGTTTGTCGGCCGAGGTTCGCGCCAAGGTGCAAGAAGCAATCGATCATCTGCAGCAGCTGGGCGCCGAAATCGTTGAGGTTGAGCTGCCTAACGCCCAGGCCGCTATGAGCGCTTACTACGTGCTTGGCCCGTGCGAGGCGTTTTCCAATTTGGCCCGCTTCGACTCTGTGCGCTATGGCTATTGCGAGCAGGGTTGCAAAGACTTGGGCCATCAGTACGAAGCATCGCGCTCGGCCGGCTTTGGCCCAGAAGCGCGTCGCCGCATTATGCTGGGCAGCTATCTGCTTTCGGCTGGCGTGTACGAAAAGTACTACTACCCGGCACAGCAGGTGCGCACCCTTATTACGCAAGACTACGTAAAGGCTTACGAAAAGGTGGACTGCATCGTGGCTCCCGTTGCCCCGCGCACGGCATTCAAGTTCGGCGAAATTGCCGACCCCACTTCGATGTACCTTTCCGACATGTTCACCATTTCCATCAACATTGCCGGCAACGGCGGCATGAGCATGCCTGTTGGCCTGGGCGCCGATTCCGGCTTGCCTGTGGGCGTTCAGCTTATTAGCCCCGCATTCAAGGATGAAAACATGCTGCGTGTGGCCGCCGCGCTCGAAACCGTGTACGGCCCGGCACCCGTTGCCCCTGCATTCGCCGACGGAAAGAAAGGTGAGTAAGCCGTGAAGAAGCTCGAAGAAGTACTCGAAGAGTGGGAAGCGGTTATCGGCCTGGAAATCCACGCCGAGCTCACCACCCTTGAAACCAAGATGTTCTGCAACTGCAAGCTGGAGTTTGGCGCTGCGCCCAACACGCACACCTGCCCGGTTTGCCTGGGCCTGCCCGGCGCGCTTCCTGTGCCCAACAAGGCCGCTATCGAAAGCATCTGCCTGGCCGGCTTGGCCACCAACTGCGACATCGAAAAGCGATCGATGTTCTACCGCAAAAACTATATGTACCCCGATATGGCCAAGAACTTCCAAACCACGCAGGGCCCCGTTGCCTTCTGCATGCGCGGACACTTGGACTTGGACGTTGACGGCGCAGCCGCCAAGGAGCGCATCGACCTGGGTAATTTGAAGCCTGGCCAGCAGGGCGAACCTGGCAGCACCGCTGCAAACGTAACGCGCACCGAAGACGGCTATGTGGCCCACGTGGGCATTGAGCGCATCCACATGGAAGAGGATGCGGGCAAGATGATTCACATCGGCGGCGGCGAAGGCCGTATTGCTGGTGCCACCCATTCGCTGGTCGATTACAACCGCGCAGGCACGCCGCTTATCGAGCTGGTTACCATGCCCGATTTGCGCACGCCTGAAGAAGCGCGCCTGTTTATGCAGAAGCTTCGCCAGATTTACCTGGCCATTGGCATTTCCGACTGCTCTATGGAAGAGGGCAGCCTGCGCTGCGACGGCAATGTTTCGCTGCGCCGCCGTGGCGAAACCAAGCTGGGCACCAAAACCGAGCTTAAGAACATGAACTCCTTCAAGAACCTGCACGACGGCTTGGCGTACGAAATCTGCCGCCAGGCAGAGGTGCTGGAAGAAGGCGGCATCATCTATCAGGAAACCCGTCATTGGGACCCCAGCCAGAAGCGCACCATTGTTATGCGCGTGAAGGAAACGGCCGATGACTACCGTCTGTTCCCCGAGCCCGACCTGGCTCCTTATGATCTTTCCGATGAATTCATCGAAAGCGTGCGCGCTAAGCTGCCCGAGCTTCCCGACCAGAAGTCCAAGCGCTTTGCCGAAAGCTTTGGCCTTTCCGCCTACGATGCACGCCATTTGGTTGAGCATCGCAGCACTGCAAACTTCTTTGAGGCTTGCATGGAAGAAGCCGCAGGCGATGCTGGCAAGCTGGCAAAGCCGCTGGCCAACCTCATCATCAACGACGTTGCAGCGTATGCCAATGCCAACAACGTTTCCGACATGGCCCAAACCCCGCTTTCGCCGGCTCGCGCTGTTGAGCTGGTAGGGCTGCTGGCTGAAGACACTATTTCTTCCAAGCAGGCAAAAGAAGTGTTTGCCGCTGTTTTGGACGAAGACAAAGATCCTTCTGCCATCGTTGAAGAGCGCGGCATGAAGCAGGTTTCCGATACCGGCGCCATCGAAGCGGTAATCGACGAGGTCCTGGCTGCCTTCCCCGACAAGGTGGAGCAGTACAAGGGCGGCAAAACCGGCCTGCTGGGCTTCTTTGTTGGTCAGTGCATGAAGAAGATGCAGGGCCAGGGCAACCCGAAGGTTATCAACCAGCTGCTGGCTCAAAAGCTGCAGTAGGGTTTGCACGTAACTATATTCTGCAAGGGCGGCCCAGGGCCGCCCTTTTGCTGCCGCACTCCAAAGCTCTAGGTTGGAATAGCTGCTGGAACGGCTATTATCTAATGGTTAATTCACCTCATAGAAAGGCAGGCACATGGCCAGCCAAGATACCGAAGTAAGCAAATCTGTCGACGGCAAGGGCCGCGAAGGATTTTCTACCCGTTTGGGCTTTTTGCTCATCAGCGCAGGTTGCGCAATCGGCCTGGGCAACATTTGGCGTTTCCCTTACATCACCGGTCAGTACGGTGGTGCGGCATTTGTGCTGCTCATCATCTTCTTTTTGGTGGTTTTGGGCCTGCCTGTGCTGGTAATGGAGTTTGCCGTTGGCCGTGCAAGTTACCGCTCGGCGGCGCGCAGTTTCAACGCGCTTGAGCCTAAGGGCACCAAGTGGCACTGGTTCAAGTGGGTGTGCATTGCCGGTAACTACGTGCTCATGATGTTCTATACCAGCGTGTGCGGCTGGATGGTTGCCTACCTGTTCAAGATGGGCGCCGGCACGTTCGAGGGCGCTTCGGTAGACATTGCCGCTGTGTTCAGCAACATGATCGGCGACCCTGTTGAAATGACGTTCTGGATGCTGCTGGTTACCGTGATGGGCTTTGCCATTTGCGCTTTGGGCGTGCAAAAGGGCGTTGAGCGCATTACCAAGTTCATGATGGCAGCGCTGTTCGTGCTCATGGCTATCCTGTGCGTACGTACCTGCACCTTGGAAGGTGCAGGCGAGGGCTTGGCGTTCTACCTGCTTCCCAACTTCGACAACCTGTTCAACAACGCCAACGCCAGCTTTGCTGAAATTGCCTATGCGGCAATGAGCCAGGCGTTCTTCATGCTTTCCATCGGCATTGGTTCCATGTCTATCTTTGGCAGCTATATGGCTCGCGATCAAAAGCTAACAGGCGAAGCCGTTTCTATCGCCGGCATGGATACTTTGGTTGCCATCATGGCTGGCCTCATCATCTTCCCGGCCTGCTTTGCCTACGGAGTAAGCCCCGATTCGGGCCCCAACCTGGTATTCCTTACTCTGCCTGCGGTATTCCAGCAAATGCCGTTCGGCCAAATTTGGGGCACTATCTTCTTCCTGTGCTTGGCCTTTGCTGCGCTTTCCACGGTTATTGCCGTGTTCGAAAACATCCTGCGTTTTTCCATGGACCAGTGGAACATCACCCGCAAGCGCGCCATCGCTATCAACGGCCCGCTGTTGGCGCTGCTCAGCATGCCGTGCGTTTTGGGCTTCAGCATTTGGTCGGGTGTAACCATCCCTGGCATTGGCGACATTCAATCGCTGGAAGACTTCTTGGTTTCCAATAACTTCTTGGTATTGGGCGGCTTGGTATTCGTGCTGTTCTGTACCTGGAAGAAGGGCTGGGGCTGGAAGAACTTCCTGGCCGAAGCCGATCACGGCGAAGGCATGAAGTACCCCAAGGTTCTTTACGCTTGGTCGCGCTATGGTGTGCCGGTGCTCATCGTGGTTATCTTCATCGCCGGTTGGATTCCGAAGATCACGTACTGGCTTTCTATGTAGCGTTGGTTCCCGTCGGTTGCTGGCAATCAGCGGGAACGGTTGACGCTGCGGCTGCCTCTGGCGCCTCGCCTTCGCGTGCTGCCGGAAGTTCGTGCACTTGGCACACCACCCTGTGCTCTTAGAAGGCCGCGAGCTCAGCACGCAGCCTCTGCGACCTTATGAGCCTGGGGCGCCAGAGCCGTCCTCGCTGATTCATTGCGCCAACCTGGGCCCTTTTGTTGTTGCGACAGGGGCTCATTGGTTTGCTAACCAAAGGGTTTCCTTTGCGGGAAACCCTTCCTATTTCCCCGACCCCCATTAAGGAGCTGCTTTTATGGCAGACGAAGAAATAGTCGACCACGGCCGCGAAAAGTTTTCGAGCCGCTTAGGCTTCATCCTCATTAGCGCAGGCTGCGCAATCGGTTTGGGCAACATCTGGCGCTTCCCTTACATTACCGGCCAGTACGGCGGTGCGGCGTTTGTGCTGCTCATCATTTTCTTTTTGGTGGTTTTAGGTGTGCCCATCTTGGTAATGGAATTTGCTATGGGCCGCGCCAGCTATCGATCGATGGCGCGTAGTTTCGATGCCTTGGAGCCTAGCGGATCTAAATGGCATCGTTTCAAATGGCTGGGCCTGGTGGGCTGTTATTTGCTCATGATGTTCTACACCGTGGTGTGCGGCTGGACCATTGCTTACTTTGTTAAGGCTGCTATGGGCGCATTCGATGGCACCGAAGATGTTTCTGCGGTATTTGGCGCCATGATCTCTAGCCCGGTTGAGCTTACGGGCTGGATGCTGCTGGTGGCTGTTATCGGCTTTGGCGTGTGCGCACTGGGTGTGCAGAAGGGCGTTGAGCGCATTACCAAGGTAATGATGGCGGCTCTGTTCGTTATCATGGCCATCCTGTGTGTGAACTCGCTTACGTTGGAGGGCGGTCAGGAAGGCTTGGCCTTCTACCTGCTGCCCGACTTTGCCAAGCTGTTCAGCAACGAAAACGCCAGCTTCGCTCAAATTGTGTATGCCGCCATGAGCCAAGCCATGTTCATGCTTTCCATCGGCGTAGGCTCCATGTCTATCTTTGGCAGCTACATGACGCGCGATCACAAGCTTACGGGCGAAGCCATGAACATCGCCCTGCTGGATGCCTTGGTTGCCATCATGGCCGGCCTCATCATCTTCCCGGCTTGCTTTGCTTACGGCATCAACCCCAACGCAGGCCCTAGTTTGGTATTCCTTACGTTGCCTGCGGTATTTGAGCAAATGCCTTTGGGTCATTTGTGGGGCGCGCTGTTCTTCCTGTTTGTTGCCGCCGCGGCGCTTTCTTCGGTAATTGCCGTGTTCGAGGCCATTTTGCGCTTCACCATGGACCAGTGGAACATCACCCGCAAGCGCGCCATCGCCATCAACGGTCCGCTGCTGGTGCTGCTTTCGCTGCCATGCGTGTTTGGTTATAACCTTTGGGCCGATTTCTTGATTCCAGGCATAGGCGATGTTCAGTCGGTGGAAGACTTTATTTTGTCCAACAACATTCTGCCTATTGGTTGCTTTGTGTTTGTGCTGTTCTGTACCACCAAGCGTGGATGGGGTTGGGACAAGTTTATTGCCGAAGCCGACAAGGGTCAGGGCATCTGCTTTCCTAAATGGTCACGCTTGTGGGTGAAGTACGGCGTGCCAGTGCTTATTGCCATTGTGTTCATAGCCGGCTGGATGCCTACCATTCAAACTTGGCTCGGGCTAGGGTAGTGGCGCAGGGTTCTGCTCCTGCGCAATGTAGCTTGGCTTTGGGCTTATAGGACACACCTTTTGCTCTATGAGCCGCTTCCAGTTCAATGCAGCCGGCCTCTTGCAACCTTCTGAAACAAAAATCCTCCTGCGGAATTACCTGCAGGAGGATTTTTAAATGTTGCGCTGTTGGCAAAGCTAGCAAGCGTGAGGCCGCCGCCGCAACTGAACTACTTAACTACGAGCACCGGAATATCGGAAGAGCGCAGAACGCCGTAGCTTACGCTGCCGATTGCGCCGCGGATGGCGCCCAGGCCACGCGAGCCCATAACGATAAGGTCGCAGCCATAGTGCTTAGCGGCATCAATGATGGTTTCGATGGTATAGATGCCAAACACAACTTCGGCGGTGAGCGTACCGGGGAAATCGGTTACAACGTCGGCGATTTCCTTCTGCAGCTTCTCGTCGTCTTCTGCGTTGCGCTTTTCTACCAACGTGGCAAAGTCGGTTTTGGAAACGGTGGAAACGCCCATGCCAAAACCGGTTTGATTGAAGCTGGAATAAACCAGGTCTTGCGGCGGGGCCGCAACTTCAACTACGTGGATTACTGCTTCGGCGTCAGCGCCGGCCATGCCGATGGCTTCCGTGAGCGCATTCTTTGCATGCTCGGAATTGTCGTACGGCACGAGGATGTTTTTGAACCCCATGTTAATCGCCCCCTCAGGCTCTTTATTACTGCTGATAATTATACGCTTTTGGCTTGATTGCGTGAACGTGTTCAAGCGAAATGCTGCGCATGAAACGAAGTTGTTGCATTGCGCTTGGCCCAGTTACTGCGTTGCGCCGCTCCGTGAGGGAAATGTGAAGGGGCGCTTTGCTTTATGCTTTATCACTCTACTGTGCTAAAGTGAATGAAACGAAAACGGGTTGCGCTTGGCATCTGCAAAAGCAATGCCCCGCGGCATTTACCGCTTGGGCGAACCCGTTCGCGTAAAAAGCCTGTAAACGTGCGCTGCGCTAAGCGCGTGGCCACGCGCAAAAGGCATAATAAAAAGGTTGAAAAACGGCGGGGCGTTACCCGCTGGGCCAAGCAGGGTGTAAAAGCCCAGTTCAAATACTTGAACTGCATAAACTCCAGCTTGGCATGATAGGGAAGAAGGAACATGAATTACGTCACCCCGGTGGGATTTCGCGACGTTATGAGCGATGAAGCGCTTGTGCGCGAAGACCTTACGGCTCGCGTTCGCGCTGTCTTTGCCGAAAAGGGCTATCGCCCGGTCGAAACCCCCACGCTTGAAGTGCTCGATGTTATGGAAGCTGGCGGCCACGTGCCCGAAGCTCCCTTCAAGTTCTTCGATTCCCATGGCGATCTTTTGGCCATGCGTCCCGACGTAACCATGCAGATTGCCCGCATGTGCGCTACCCGCGGCTTGCCCGCCGGCCAGCCCCTGCGCTTGCGCTACACCCAGCGCGTGTTCCGCGAAAAAACCGCCGAAGCCGCAGCTCGCGAGCTCACCCAGTGCGGCGCAGAATGCATTGGCGTATCGGGCATGCAAGCCGATGCCGAGCTGGTTTCGCTCTTTGCCGCAGCTCTTTCCGAATGCGGGCTGAAGGAATTCACCATTGCGCTTGGCTCTGCCGGCGTCTTGCGCGACCTGCTGGCCGCTTCCAATGCTTCTGAGCAGTGGAAGAGCGCCGTGCTGCAGGCCTACCACACTTCCAACTTTGTATATTTGGGCGAGCTTGTTGCTGCAGCCGAAGCCGCTGCAACTGGTGTGACTGAAGAGGGCGGCAAGGATTTCAAACTGGCCGACCCGGCGCTGGCTAACCCCGGCAACGTGATCCCCGCTATTGCCCAGGCAATCTTTGCGCTTTCGCGTTTGCGCGGCGGCAAGCAGGCGCTAGCCCAGGTTCGCTCGCTTTTGGAGCCTTTGGGCTGCGCCAAGGGCATTGCCGAGCTTGAGCAGGTTTACGACCAGTTGGCTGCTGCCGGCTTGGAAAGCAAGCTGCTTATTGACTTTTCGGTAATGAGCTCGTTTGACTACTACACCGGTTTGGTGTTTGAAGTTTACGCTCCTGGCCTGGGCTCTCCTTTGGGCGGCGGCGGCCGTTATGACAACCTGCTGGCTCAGTACGGCGCCCCTCAGGTGCCTGCCGCTGGCTTCGCTTTTTACTTGGAGCAGGTAATGGCCGCGCTTGAAGCCGCCGAGGCTAAGCGCCCGCTGCGCATTGCCGTTCCCAAGGGCTCTCTCAAAGAAGGCTCCATCGCTGTGCTGGAAGCTGCCGGCTTGGATGTAACCGGCCTGGCCGATTCGGGTCGCACGCTTATGTTGCGCAACGGCGATGTTGAATACATGTTTGTGCGTCCCACCGATGCTCCGGTATTTGTGGCACTGGGCGCAGCCGATTGCGGTATTTGCGGCGAAGATTCGCTTATAGAAGCATCGCCCGAGGTGGTTGAGCTGGCCGACCTTAAGTTTGGCGGCTGTCGCTTTATCGTTGCAGAATCGGCTGGTACCACCAAAAAGGTGGAAGGGCGTTATCGCAAGCTTGGCTCCATTCGCGTGGCAACCAAGTACCCCAACATCACGCGCTCGTATTACGCAAAAATCGGCACCCCCGTTGAAATCGTAAAGCTACACGGCAACATCGAGCTGGCCCCCATCACAGGCATGGCCGAGCGCATTGTAGACATCACCGCAACGGGCACCACCTTGCGCGAAAACAACCTGGTGGTAGTTGATGACGTGCTGGCATCCACCGCGCGCTTCTTCGCCAACCCGTGCTCGTATCGTACTAATCCGCGCGTGGGCGAACTTGCCAACGTGCTTTACTCGCAGGCTAAGGAGAACTAGATGAGAAGGATCGAACTCGCACCCGGCCAGGTATTCGAAGACAAGATGCTCAATCGCATCGGCGCCTTCAATGCCGAAGCCATGATTGCCGCCACCAACATCGTTGAAGATGTGCGCTCTCGCGGCGATGAGGCTCTGCGTGAATACACCGCCAAGTTCGATGGCGTTGAAATTGAAAGCTTCCGCGTGTCCGACGAAGCCATTGAAGCCGCGCTCGCCGCGGTTGACCCTACGGTTTATGCAGCGCTTGAAAAGGCTGCCGCTCAGATTCGCGATTTTCACGAGCGTCAAAAGCAACAAAGCTGGATCAACGTTCGCCCCGACGGTGCCATGGTTGGTGCCAAGGTGCAGCCACTCGATTCTGTGGGCGTATACGTGCCCGGTGGCCGTGCGCTGTACCCTTCTTCGGTGCTTATGAACGCCATCCCGGCTTCGGTTGCCGGCGTTCAGCGCATCGCCTGCGTTACCCCGCCTACCAAAGACGGCTCGCTTGATTCAGCCATTATTGCCGCTTGCAAGCTTTCCGGGGTAACCGAGGTATATTCCGTCGGCGGCGCCCAGGCTGTGGCCGCACTTGCCTACGGTACCGAATCTATCCCTAAGGTGGACAAGATCACCGGCCCCGGCAATGCGTTTGTTGCCGCCGCAAAGAAGCTGGTTATGGGCGATTGCGGCATCGATATGATTGCCGGTCCTTCCGAAGTATGCGTGGTTGCCGATGAATCGGCTCTGCCCGAAATGGTGGCCATCGACCTTATGGCCCAGGCCGAGCACGACCCGCTGGCCAGCTGCTATTTGGTAACGTTCAGCGCCGAATACGCCGACAAGGTTGAAGCGGCCATTGCCGAGCACTTGAAGCGTTCTACCCGCGCAGAAATCACCACTTCTTCGCTGGATAACAAGGGCCTTATTGTGGTGTGTCCCAGCTTGGCAAGCGGCATGGAGGCAGTAAACGTTATTGCTCCCGAACACCTGGAAATGCACGTGGCCAATCCTTCCGAGCTGCTGGGCCAGATTCGCCACGCAGGCGCCATCTTCATGGGCGAGTGGACCCCCGAAGCTGTGGGCGACTACGTTGCCGGCCCCAACCATACGCTGCCCACCGGCGGCACTGCGCGTTTCAGCAGCCCGCTTTCTACCGATGAGTTCATCAAGAAGAGCTCCATCATCCAATACAGCCCGGCTTCCCTGCTAAACGACGCTTCGGCCATCGTTACCATCGCCGATCACGAGGGCCTGTGGGCTCACGCCGAATCGGTGCGCCTGCGTCGCGCCATGCTGGAGCAGGGCGGCGCCAAGGCCTTGGAGGAGTAATGGGCAAGGTTAGAAAATCGCAGGATGCGCTCGACGGCATAACGCCGTACGACCCTAAGTATCTTCCCGCCGAAATTCTTCTTTCTGCCAACGAAAACCCTTGTTCGGTTCCTAGCGTTGTGGAAGAAGAGGTGCTGGCGGGCTTAAAGGGCTTTGCTTTCAACCGTTACCCCGACCCGCTGGCCAACGAGCTTCGCGACCTTATAGCCCAGCGTGAAAACGCCCAGCTGCAAGCTTGCGGCAGCGCGCTGCGCCTTACGCGCGAAAACGTGCTGGTGGGCAATGCGGGCGATGAGCTGCTGTTTGATTTTTCGCTTGCCTGGGGCGGCCCGGGCCGCACGCTTTTGAACGTGACGCCCACCTTCAGCGTATATGCTGCAAATTCCGAGCTCACCGGTACGCGCGTGGTGGAAGTGCCGCGCCGCGCCGATTATTCGCTCGATGAAGAAGCCGTGCTTGCACGCGTAGCGCAGGGCGACATCGACCAGGTGGTTATTACCAGCCCCAACAACCCCACGGGTGATGTGGTTTCTGAAGCGTTTATGCAAAAGCTTCTTTCTGCAACCGATGCTTTGGTGATGCTTGACGAGGCCTATATTGAATTTGCCGACGAAGGCACCCTGGTGCGCCTGGTGGCCGAGCACGAAAACCTGCTGGTGCTGCGCACGTTTAGCAAGGCATATAGCTGCGCGGGTGTGCGCTTGGGCTATATTTTGGCCCAACCTAGCGTTATCACGGAATTCATCAAGGTGCGTCAGCCCTATTCGGTAGACGCCGTTTCGCAGCTTATCGGCCGCGCTGTGGTGCGCAACAGCGCTGCGTTTGCGCCGGGTATCGAAGCCATTAAGCAACAGCGCGCCGTGGTGCTGCAGGGCCTTCGCGCTATTCCCGGCATTGAAGAGGTATACGATACGCAGGCCAATTTCGTTTTGGTGCGCATCCCCGATGCCGGCCAGGTATGGGAAAAGCTGTACCAGCAGGGCATTTTGGTGCGCGATTTCAGCAAATCGCGTGGCCTGGAAAACTGCCTGCGCATTACCGTGGGCACTGCTAAAGAAAACGAGGCGCTGCTTAGCGCTCTTGCTGCTATTTTGAACGAGCGAGGTTAACCATGTCTCAGCATCGCGTTGCGGAAATCAGCCGCAAAACCAAAGAAACCGACATCCAGGTAAAAATCGACCTGGACGGCACCGGCATCACCGATATCGATACCGGCGTGCCCTTCTTCGACCATATGCTCGATGCATTCGGTCGCCATGGGTTGTTTGACCTTACGGTGCACTGCAAGGGCGATATCGAAGTGGATGCCCATCATTCTGTAGAAGATTGCGGTATTGTGCTTGGCCAGGCGCTGGCCCAGGCCATTGGCGATAAAAAGGGCATCGTGCGCTACGGATCTAGCTTGCTGCCCATGGACGAAACCCTGGTTATGGCAGCGGTGGACTTCAGTGGCCGCGGCGGATGCTACACCGATTTGAACATCCCCGCTGAACAGGTAGGCAATTTCGATACCGAGTTGGGCGTGGAATTCTTTATCGCCTTTGCCACCAACGCCAATATCACGCTGCATGTTCGCCAGGTTGCAGGCGTCAATTCGCATCATATTCTTGAGGCATCGTTTAAGGCAGTTACCCGTGCATTGAAGGAAGCCGTGGCAATTGATGCGCGCATTGCCGATGTAGTGCCCAGCACCAAGGGAGCTTTGTAATGGCTCGCATTTGCGTTATTGATTATCGCCGCGGAAACCTGGCCAGCGTTCATCGCGGCTTGGTTGATTCTGGCTACGATGCATTCATCAGCGATAAGGCCGAAGATATTATGACAGCCGATGGCTTGCTTTTGCCTGGCGTTGGTTCGTTTGCCGATGCCATGACGTTCTTAAACGAAAGCGGTCAGGCCGAAGCTATTCGCGCACGCGTTGCGCAGGGCGTGCCGTTTTTGGGCATTTGTCTGGGCCTTCAGCTGGTGTATAACCAGGGCAGCGAAGGCTGCAAGGATGGCAAGCCTATGGCGGGTTTGGGTCTGGTGCCTGGCGAAGTGGTGCGAATGCCTGCCGAAACGCCTGAAGGCAAAAAGCTCAAGGTGCCGCACGTTGGCTGGAACTCCGTTTGCGTGCAGCCAGGCAACCCGCTCTTTGAGGGCATTCCCAATAATTCGTATTTCTACTTTACGCATTCCTATATCGGCGTGCCTGCCAACAGCGCCGATGTTGCCGGCACTACCACGCACGCGCAGCAGTTTGTAAGCGCTATTCGCCACAACAATGTATTTGCCACGCAGTTCCACCCCGAAAAATCCAGTGCGCTGGGTATGCGGGTGCTCGCGAATTTCGGTGCAATGGTTGAAGCCTACGCCAAGGAGGCCCACGCATGATTCTTGTTCCTGCAATCGACATTCTGGGCGGCAAGGCCGTGCGCCTGAAGAAGGGCGACTACAACCAGGTAACCGTATACAACGAAGATGCCGTAGCGCAGGCGCGTGCTTTTGCGGAAGCTGGTGCCGAGCGCATTCACATTGTTGACCTGGACGGCGCCCGCGATGGCGCTCCCACCAACATGGCGCTCATCAAGCGCATGGTGGAAGGCTTGGACGTTGAAGTTGAAGTGGGCGGTGGCATTCGCTCTATGCAGGCCATCGAACGCTATGTCGAAGCCGGCGTGCGTCGCGTGGTGCTGGGCTCTGCTTTGGTGAAGGATCGCTCCTTTGCCGTGGAAGCTGCCAAGAAGTACGGCCAGCTCATTGTTGCCGGTATCGATGCCAAGGATGGCATTGTGGCAACCGAAGGCTGGCTGGATACCGCCGACGGCGTGCCCGCCCAGCAGCTTATTGCCGAGCTTGCCGAAATGGGCATTACCAACCTGGTGTATACCGACATTGCCCGCGATGGCATGCAAACCGGCATCGATGCCCAGGCGTATGCCGCCATGGCCCGCAGCTGCCCCAGCGTGCGCATTACTGCTTCGGGTGGCTTGGCTAGCCTGGACGACTTGCGCAACCTGGTGGCCACCGGCGCTCCAATCGATGGCGCCATCACCGGCCGCGCAATCTACGAAGGCAACTTCACCGTGCAGGAAGGCATCACTGCAATTCGCGAAGCAGAAGCCGCTCTGCAGGCTTAAAACCTCCAGGCTGGGCAATTGCCTGGCTGCATTTGGGCTAACCGCCCGCCTCAACGAAAGGTGCACCAATGCTCACAAAACGCGTCATACCTTGCTTGGACGTTAAAGACGGCCGTGTGGTTAAAGGCGTTAATTTCGTTAACCTGCGTGATGCGGGCGATCCGGTAGAGCTAGCCGCTGAATACGACCGCCAGGGCGCCGATGAAGTAGTGTTCTTGGACATCACTGCCACGCACGAAGGCCGCAACACCACTATCCAGATGGCCTCGCGTGCATCCGAGCAAGTGCATATTCCTTATGCGGTTGGCGGAGGCTTTCGCGACCTAGCTGGTATGCGCACTATGATTGCCGCCGGCGCCGACAAGGTAAGCCTCAATTCTGCCGCTATTGCGCGCCCCGAGCTTATTACCGAAGGCGCGTTGGCGTTTGGTAGCCAGGCGGTGCTAGTGGCCATCGATGCTAAGCGCGTTCCGGGCAACCCCAATAAGTGGACCGCCTACATTCATGGTGGCCGCAAAGACACTGGCATCGACGCTGTTGAATGGGCCGCCGAAGCCGCAAAGCGTGGCGCGGGCGAAATCCTGCTTACCAGCATGGATTGCGATGGCAGCAAGGATGGCTTCGATTTGGCTCTTACCCGTGCAGTGGCGCGCGCGGTCGACATCCCGGTAATCGCATCGGGTGGCGTGGGCAAGCTCGAGCATTTTGCCGAAGGCATTTTGGAGGGCGAAGCCGATGCCGTGCTGGCCGCCAGCGTATTCCACTTTGGCGAGCTTACCGTTCGCGAAGTGAAGGAATACATGGCCGCTCAGGGCATCCCTGTGCGTCTTTAACTAGGCTGGCATTTAGCCTGCGCCGCTCTTCCTTACGAAAGGGCATCGCTTCAGGCTTCTGTCCGCTTCGCAAAAGCCCAACTTTTAAGATGGTCATAAGGCGCGCCTTGGCTGCGCGCAACGCTAACCAAGAAAGAATCGCATGAGCGCTAAAGAAACCGAAAACCTTTCCATCGAAGACCTTACCTATAACGAGGCGGGGCTTATTCCGTGCATTGTGCAGGACGCAACTACGCGCGAAGTGCTTATGATGGCTTGGATGAACGCCGAAGCGGTGAGGCGTACGATAGAACAGGGCACTACGTGGTTCTGGAGCCGTAGCCGCCAGAAGTTTTGGCATAAGGGCGAAGAGTCGGGCAATACCCAGCAGCTGGTGGAGCTTCGCTACGATTGCGATGCCGATACGCTGCTTGCATTGGTAAAGCCTGCGGGTCCGGCGTGTCATACCGGCAACACCACCTGCTTCTACCGAAGCTTCTAACGTGTTTGGCTTCATTCTTCCAAACCTAAACAGCCTGGGCGAAGAAGAAAAAACCCGGTATCAGGCAGTGTATTGCGGCGTGTGTCGCTCTATTCGTGCGCGCTATGGCCAGCGCTGCCGCTTAACCGTTTCATACGACTTGACGTTTATGACCATGGTGCTTGGCTCGATGTATGAGCCAATTGAGCGCACCTCGCTAAAGCGCTGTCCAGTGCATCCGGCAAAGCCCCAGGCTATAGCCCAAAGCGAATTTAGCGATTACGCAGCCGACCTAAGCGTTGCCATGGCATACCACAAGCTCATGGACGATTGGCTCGACGACCGTTCCGCAAAAGCTCGCGTAGCTGCGGCAGCTATCGCAGCACCGTATAAAAAGGCCAAATCGCGCCAGCCTGCTGCATGCCAGGCTATCGAGCAGGCCATGGCCGATATTCATGAAATAGAAAAACAAGGCCTTGCGCTGTACTCTGGCGAAGCTGCTGACGCTGAAGCCCTTGAGGCTTTTGACCCCGATGCCGCAGCCAACCGCTTTGGCATGCTTATGGGCCAGCTGTTTGCCTGGAAAGATGACTTTTGGGCAACGGACTTGCGCCGTTTCGGTGCAAGATTGGGCAAATTCGTCTATGCCATGGATGCGGCGATGGATCTGCGGCAAGATCGAATAGCGGGCAGTTACAATCCATTCATACTTATGGGTCGTGAAAGCGATACCTTAAGGGAAGATTTGCAACTGCTTGCTGCAGAAACGGCCGAAGCATTTGAGCGTTTGCCGCTCGAACGCGACGTGCATATTCTGCGCAGCGTTCTGTACTCAGGTGTATGGCAGCGCTTCAATGCAAAGGAGAACAAGGAGCATGGTGAAGGACCCCTATGAGGTTCTAGGCGTAAGCCGAGGGGCTTCGGCCGATGAGGTGAAGAAGGCGTACCGCAAAAAGGCGCGCGAAAACCACCCCGACCTAAACCCTAACGACGCAGGCGCCGCTGAGCGTATGAACGAGGTTAATGAGGCCTACGATCGCATCATCAACCCCGAAAAGTATGCTGCCAGCGACGCGCGTGCTGCAGCCAGCGGGGCTGCAAATGCGGGGCAGGGTGGCGCGCAGGGCAACCCCTTCGCAGGCAATCCGTATACCCGCGGCTCCTATACCGGCCAAGGTCAGGGCCAGGGTTATACCACGCAGGGCAACCCTTATGGCTGGACCACGGTAGATTTTGAAGACATCTTTGGCTTTGGCGGCATGGGCGGTTTTGGCGGTCCAATTCACCCCGAAGCAGAAGCAAACGACAGCACTACCGTACGCGCCGCTATCGACGCCATCAACGCTAACCGCTTTGAGCAGGCGGTGGGCTTGCTCAACACCATCACCAGCGATGGCCGAAATGCCCGCTGGTATTATCTTTCGGCTTTGGCCAACAAAGGCAACGGCAGCACTTTGCGTGCGTTGGAGCATATTCGCAAAGCGGTAAAGCTCGACCCCAATAATCGCGATTATCAGCGCGCCTACCAGCAGTTCCAGATGGCAGGGCAGAGCTACAGCGAAGAAGGCCAACAGCGAGGGTTCAGCATGGGCGCCGTAGACCCCATGATGATCTGCTGCGGCTGCTGTTTGGCCCAATACGCCTGCGGCATGCTGGCAAGAGGGTTCTACTTCTAATGCAGATGCCGCCGAACAATCCTCCAAGAGCAGGCTCTGGGCGGGCGGGATCTCTCTCGCGCCTCGCCTCCGCCTTTTTCGCTTTCCAAAGGATCGGGCTTTAAGCAGTAAAGGCGGCGCAGAGATTAGCTTGACGCATGGCTTGCCTCATCCCTGTAATTTTTGATCAAGTACCTGGGGCGCCGCTTTGCAGCCAATCCTTTGGAAAACGGGCTCCAGAGAGGCTTGAGAGAGACCCCGCCCGTCCAGAACCCGGACAATCGGAACAGATATGCGAAGGAGGCCCGTATGGGCGCAACGATAGGAATCGACCTTGGAACTACCAACAGCTGCGTAGCCGCCATGGAAGGTGGTCGCGTGAGCATTATTCCCAATGCCGAAGGTGAGCGCACCACCCCAAGCGTGGTGGCTTTCAGCAAAGCAGGGGAGCGCCTGGTGGGAAGCATGGCTCTGCGTCAGGCGGCCGTGAACCCCGATCGCACCATCACTAGCGTAAAACGTCATATGGGCAGCAAGTGGAAGAGCCCTTCCATCGATGGCAAGGCATACAGCCCGCAGGAAATCTCGGCCATGATTTTGTCCAAGCTTCGCAAAGATGCCGAAGCGTACCTTGGTCAAGAAGTTACCGATGCGGTTATTACCGTGCCTGCGTACTTTGACGACTCTCAGCGTCAGGCCACCAAAGACGCTGGACGCATTGCCGGCTTAAACGTTTTGCGCATCATCAATGAGCCCACCAGCGCTGCTTTGGCGTACGGCCTGGACAATGGCACCCCGCAAAAGGTCATGGTGTACGACTTGGGTGGTGGCACCTTCGACGTTTCCATCATTGAGCTGGGCGGTGATGTTATCGAGGTTTTGGCCACTTCGGGCGACAATCACCTGGGCGGCGATGACTTCGATGAGCGCCTGGTGGCCCACATCGTGGATACTTTCAAGAAGCAACAGGGCGAAGATCTGCGTCGTAATGCCATGGCATACCAGCGTGTTTTAGAGGCGGCCGAGCAGGCTAAAAAGGAACTTTCTTCGGCGCAATCCACCCAAGTAAACCTACCTTTCATCACGCAGAATGCGCAGGGCCCGGTGCACTTGGACATGACCATAACCCGCGCTGAGTTTGAGCGCATGACGGCCGACTTGGTTGAGCGCACTACCGAGCCCTTCCAGATGGCGCTCGATGATGCGGGCATTGCCGTAAGCGAGCTGGGCTGCGTGCTGTTGGTGGGTGGCTCAACGCGTATTCCTGCAGTTCAGGAGCATGTAAAGCGCCTTACGGGCAAGCAGCCCTCCAATTCCATCAACCCCGACGAATGCGTAGCCACCGGCGCAGCCATCCAGGCCGATACGCTGGCGGGTGCAACTACGGGCATTGTGCGTTCCAACAGCTTGCTGCTTTTGGATGTAACGCCGCTTTCGCTTTCTATCGAAACCGTAGGCGGCGTGGCAACGCGCTTGGTAGAGCGCAACACTACCTTGCCGGTTCATTATTCGCAGATATTCAGCACGGCTGCGGCGTTTCAGACCAGCGTTGAAATCAAGGTTTTGCAGGGCGAGCGTCCTATGGCCAAAGACAACAAGGCTATTGGCACCTTCCGCCTAAAAGGCATCAAGCGCGCCCCGGCTGGCGTGCCTAAGATCGAGGTCACCTTCGATATCGACGCCAACGGCATCCTTACCGTTTCGGCGAAAGACTTGGGTACTGGCAAAGAGCAATCCATCACCATCGACGATTCTGATCGCATGTCAGACGAAGAAATCCAGCAGGCCATCAACGATGCCCAGGAATATGCCGAAGAAGACGAGTTCCGCCGCGCCACCATGGATGTGCGCCAGCGCGCCGAAAGCTTGGCCTCTGAGGTTGATCAGGCACTTTCCAAGGTAGGCAAGCAGCTGGACAAGCAAGAAAAGAAGCAGGTGAAGGCCGATCTTATGGAACTGCGTCGCATTCTTATGAAGCGACCCAATAAGAAGGAACGTCAAAACCCCGAAGAAGAAGGCCGCCGTATCGTGGTTGCCGCCGAGCAGCTCGACCGTTCCAGCGCGCACCTTCGCGAATTGGCTGGCCAACAATAACTGCCGGGCCGGTGCTGGCTGGCCGCAAAGCATGCGGGCTAGCTGCCTGAAAGCTGGCTTTGGGCCCAGACGCTAGCCGGCAGTTGTGCTTTTGCGCTTTCGTGCACCGGCGTGCCTGCCGCGTTGCGTTATACTTCCATTCACATGCAATGACGAAGACAGCGCGCTGCACATTGGCACTGCACCAGAGAGGGCTCCTAGGCTGGAAGAGCCTGCAAGGCTAGCTGCGCGATTCCCTTCACCAGCATCAAGGTAAAAGCAGGTTGCCCTAGGCATGGATGTTATTAGCCTTGGCGGGAGCTCCCGTTATAGAGCAGCTGAAGTGGGTGCGGCGCAGGCGCTGCATCAACCAGGGTGGTACCGCGAGAGCCCTTCTCGTCCTTGGATTAAAGGACAAGAAGGGCTCTTTTTATATGCCCGGCAATGCCGTGGCAACAACAAGGAAAGGTTGCAAGGAATGTCTGTTATCGACGATATCAAGTCCCTGCATGCCAATACGCTTGAAGCTATTGGCAAGGTGCCTACCACCGATGCGCTGGAAAAAATCCGCGTAGAGGTAGTGGGCAAGTCGGGTACGCTTACCGGCTATCTTCGTGCAATGGGCCAGGTGGCCAAAGAACATCGCGCAGAAGTGGGTAAAAGCGTAAATGCCGCTCGAAATGAAATCGAAGCTGCACTTGAAGCCAAGAAGAAGGAACTGGCTCACGCCGAGCTCGAAGCCAAGATGCAAGCCGATGCCATTGACATCACGCTCCCTGGCCGCTCGCAGCAGATGGGCACGCGTCATCTTATCAACGCCATTTCTGATGAGATTTCTGAAATCTTTTTGGGCTTGGGCTATACCGTGCTCACCGGCCCCGAAGTAGAAACCGACTGGTACAACTTCACTGCGCTCAACGCTCCTGAAGACCACCCCAGCCGCGGTTTGGCCGACACCTTCTACGTTAAAGACAACACGGGCGCCGAAACCGCCGTTAAGGGCGAAAGCGCTGTTTTGCTGCGCACCCAAACTTCGGGTGTGCAGGTACATGCCATGGAAGACCGCGAGCTTCCCATTTACATGATTGCTCCTGGCAAGGTTTACCGTCGCGATGTTGCCGACCCCAGCCATCTTCCGCAGTTCCATCAGTGCGAAGGCCTGGTGGTAGACAAGGGCATTACCTTCGGTGACTTGAAGGGCACGCTCGACTACTTCTGCAAGCAGGTGTTTGGTCCGGAGCGCAAAACGCGCTTCCGCGCACATTACTTCCCGTTTACGGAGCCCTCCGCTGAGGCCGACGTAAGCTGCGGCGTATGCGGCGGTACTGGCCATTTGCACGACGGCGAAAAATGCCGCATGTGCAAGGGCACCGGTTGGATTGAGATTTTGGGCTGCGGCATGGTAGACCCTAACGTTTTGGAGATGTCGGGCATCGACCCCGAAGAGTACTCCGGTTTTGCCTTTGGCGTTGGCATTGAGCGCGTTGCGTGCTTGAAGTACAACGTCCCCGACCTGCGCATGTTGCTGGAAGGCGACATGAGGTTCTTGCGTCAGTTCTAAAAAGCGCAGGGCGGTTCTTAGAACTTTTTAACTTGGTTTCGCCTGCGGGCGAATGGATGAAAGAGATAGACATGAAAGTATCTTTGAAATGGCTTTCTGAATATGTGGATGTGCCGGAGGACACCAAGGCATTCTGTGATCGTCTGGACCTCACGGGCACGGGTGTTGAAGGCGTAGATCGCCTGGGCGACACCTTTGACGGTGTGGTGGTTGGCCATGTGCTTACCTGCGAAGACCATCCCGATTCCGACCACATGCATGTGGTTACCGTAAACGTTGGCGCCGAAGAGCCCGTGCAGATTGTGTGCGGTGCTCCCAACATTGCCGCTGGCATTAAGGTGCCCGTTGCTACCATCGGCGCTGTGCTGCCGGGCGATTTCAAAATCAAGAAGAGCAAGCTGCGCGGTGTAGTGAGCTGCGGTATGTGCTGCTCGCAGCGCGAGCTGGGCATGGGCAACGACCACGAGGGCATTTGGGTTTTGCCCGAAGATGCTCCCACCGGCCAGCCCATTGCCGACTATCTACAGCTGGCCGACACGGTGCTCGACTTAGAAATTACGCCCAACCGCCCCGACTGCCTTTCGGTAGTGGGTTTTGCGCGCGAGGTTGGCGCAATGTACCAGCAGCCCTATACCAGCCCGCTTGAGGAAATGGCCGGCAAGCTTGAGCTGGATAAGAGCGCTGCTGCCGCCGATGAAGAAGTAAGCATCACCATCGAAGACGAAGTTCGCTGCCCGCGCTATTCTGCTCGTGTAATCCGCGGCTGTAAGGTGGGCCCCAGCCCCGACTGGATGGTTGAGCGTCTTGCCGCTATCGGTCAGCGCTCCATCAACAATATCGTTGACGTAACCAACTACATCTTGTTCCTGTTCGGTCAGCCTCTTCATGCATTTGACCTGGCCAAGCTCAAGAACGCCGAAGGCAAGGCAAATGTGGTTATCCGCGCTGCCAAGGATGGCGAAAAGCTCACCACGCTCGATGGCGAAGAGCGCACCCTTACTTCCGACATGACGGTAATCTCTACGCCCGAAATGGGTGCGGTGGCACTTGCCGGTGTTATGGGTGGCCTGAATTCCGAAGTAACTGAAGAAACGGTAGACGTTCTGCTCGAAACCGCTACTTTCGAGGCTGGCCGCACCAGCCGCTGCAGCCGCAACCTGGGCCTTATCTCTGAAAGCTCCATGCGCTACGAGCGCGGCGTCGACGATCATGGCATCGATGTTCGCTCCGCTGCAGCCGCTGCCCTTATCGCCGAGGTGTCGGGTGGCAAGGTGAGCTACACGCAGGGCAACGAGCAGGGCATCATCGACCAATGGTTGGTTAAAACCGAGCAGCCCCACCTGCAGTTCCGCGTAAAGCGCTTCAACGAAATGATGGGCGCCGAAGTTCCCGTTGAGTTCATTTCCAGCACGCTGGAGCGCTTGGGTTGCCAGGTTTCTGCTTCGGCTGAAGCCGATGTGCTGGATGTGGTTTGCCCCACGTTCCGCCCCGACCTCCCGCGCGAAATAGACCTGTACGAAGAAGTGCTGCGCCTGTACGGCATGGACCGGATTCCTTCTACGCTGCCCGGTGGCCGCGGCCGTTTTGGTGTTCGCTCTGAAGCGCAGCGTACGCTCGATGTGGTTAACAACACCCTGCGCGCTTCGGGCCTTAACGAAACCATGACCTATTCGTTCTCCGATCCGCACGACCTTGAGCTTTTGCGTATGCCCACCGAAGGTTTGGGCATTGCCGTTGAGCTTTTGAACCCGCTTAACACCGAGCAGTCGGTTATGCGTCAGAGCATCATTCCCGGCTTGCTGCGCAGCGTTGCCTACAACCAGAGCCGTGGCGTGCATAACGTGCAGCTCTACGAAACTGGCGTGGTGTTCTTTGGCGCCGAGGGTCACTTGAAGCCCAAGGAGCGTCAGCGTTTGGCTGGCGTGATGGCTGGCTCTATGGCCGACCCCGCCTGGAACAACAAGCCCGCAAGCTTCGACTTCTTTGACGGTAAGGGCGTAATTGAAAACTTGGTGCGCGAGCTTGCTTTGCCCAAGGTTCGCTTCAAGGAGCTTTCTGTCGAAGAGGCACCGCACCTGCAGCCCGGTCGTGCCGCCCAGGTTCTTACCGGCGGTACCACCCTTGGCTGGTTGGGCGAAATCCACCCGGTAGCCGCCGAAGCATTCGAGGCTCAGGCTCCCATAGTTGCCTTCGAGCTCGACCTGGATGCTCTTATCAAGAATGCTCGCCCCGCACGCGACTACGTTGACGTTCCGGTGTTCCCGGCTGTAACCATCGACGTTGCCTTCGTAGTGGACGAAGAGGTCACGCACGAAAAGCTTTCTCGCTGCATCAATTCTGCTGGCGGCAAGCTGCTCGAATCGGCACAGCTCTTCGACGTGTATCGCGACGAAAAACGCTTGGGCGCTGGCAAGAAATCGATGGCTTACGCCTTGGAGTATCGTTCGCCCGAGCGCACGCTTACTACCGAAGAGGTAGACAAGCAGCACGAGCGCCTTATTAAGAAGGTTTGCGGTGCAACTGGCGCCGAGGTTCGCGGCTAGCTTTTACTAAGCGCAGCTAACCTGCGCGCACGGCTCACGCCGATGTAACTGCAAGACGGGGCGCAATGCCCCGTCTTTTCTTATACAATCGGCTGGTATGCGAAAGGAGCAAACTGCTTGAGCGAACTGCAAGTACATAGCCAACAAAAGCCGCACCGTCAAAAGAAGGTGCGCATTTCTGCCGATGGCACGCCTTATACGGCGTGGCAAACGCGCACGCACATTCTTTGCCTTGTTTATTTGGCGTGGGCCGCAGCAGAAATCGCGCTGGGGGTGGTGTTTATTGCCCTGCATCTTTTGGGCTTGCCCGACCCCACAGATTTGGTTCCCCTTCTTTCGTTTGGCCCTTCAACGGTGGTAAGTGGCCTATTCAATTTTGCAGTAGCCTTGTTGGGTCTGTGGGGCGCCTATAACCCGCAGCGTATTACCGTGTTCTTCTGGTTTGCCATTGTTTCGGCCGTTTTGATGGCGTGGCAGGTTGCCAGTGAATGGAGCATGGGCAGGCTTGACCCGGCATCGCTGGTTTCTTTGGCGATAACCTTTACCTTTGCGGCTTGCGCCTGGAACGTGCGCGGCCAAACCGGTTATTTCGACAATCACCCGCATCCTGAAGACGAAGAGCTTCCAATCCAGCATGACGCGCGCGCAATCGAAGCTGCTGTTAAAGAAAAAACGCAGGCGCTTGAAGCTGCCAGGCGGAATGCCGAAGCCGAGCTTGAAGACGTAAAGCACCAACTGGAATCTGCAAAGAAGCAGTTGAACGAAAGGAAATAACATGGCCTTGTCCGACCTTTTGGGCATCGAGCTTATTGAAAGCACGCCCGAAAAATACGTAACGCGTATGTTGGTTACCGAAAGCATGCTGCAGCCTCATGGCGTGCTGCATGGTGGCATCAGCGCCGCATTGGCCGAAAACGCTGCAAGCCAGTGTTGCACCGATCATTACGATTCCGACAAGATGTTCTTCCTTGGCGTAGAGGTGTCTAGTACGCATCTGCTGCCCGTTAAGGCCGGCGATACCGTAGAAACGGTGGCAACGCCTATTAGGGCCGGTGGGCGTATTTCCCAATGGAAGGTGGAACAGTTCCGACTTTCCGATGGAGAGCTGTTTAATGTCAGCCAAATGACCATGTACGGTAAGAAGAAATAGCTTCGTGCTTGTC
>CAVFVF010000014.1:0-22860 GCA_963625925.1 Eggerthellaceae bacterium
AAAAAGACCTGCCATAGTGGCAGGTCTTCAAAGCTTGAAGGATGTTTAAGACTGGTTAGCTTTCAGCCTAGTCAACGTCGTCGAACGAGAAGGAATCGTCGGCATCGCCATAACCGCTGAAGTCCTTGCTAGCAGCGGAGGGCTTAGGGGTAGCCGGTGCGCTTACCACCGGGGTAACGGTGGGCGTAGTGTAGGTTGCTACAGCGGCGTTGGTCTGCTCCCACTTCTGAGCGGGCTTTACTTCGCCTTCAGCTGCAGGAACGGTTGCGTCGAAAGAAGAAACCTCAAGCAGCTCGGCAGGAATATCGATACCGGCGGTAACCTCGCCACCAATCTCGGAAAGGCGCTGGGTTGCAGAGCCGATGAATTCCTTGAGCATATCCTGATACTGCTCGCGAACCTGCTCGCGGGAAGCAGAAAGCTCGTTGATGTGCTCGATAACCTTCTGCTTTTCGCCATTGGCCTTATCCAGAATGCGCTTGCCCTCGTCTTCGGCGTTCTGACGAAGCTGATCGGCTTCGACCTTGGCCTTGGCGGTAATTTCATCAGCGGTGCGCTGAGCAACAATAAGAGCCTGGGCAATTGCGGAATCGTCCGACTTGCGGTCGCGCAGCTTGGCTTCCAGCTCGGCGATTTTGGCGTCCTTTTCGGCCATAACAGAAGAATCGTAGGAAGGAACCTTGGGCTCTGCCTTTTCTTCCTGGGCAGCGGGGATAACCTCGGTGCGGGAAGCGGAAGCAGCTTCAGCAACCTGGGCGCGCAGGCGGGCAACCTCGTTGTTGAGCTCGTCGATTTCGGAAGCAACGCGCTCCAAGAATACGTCTACTTCATCGACGTCGTAGCCGCGACGCTCGATTTTGAAGCTCTGATTTTGGATGTCCTCAGAAGTGATTGCCATGGAAAACTCCCCTTTTAACTAACAACCAGCCGGCTAAAACAGCACGGCCAAAAGATTACAAATTAGTCGTACTCCGAACTGTAGCACAAGCAGCGCAATAATCGGGGTAATGTCCACCATTCCTCCAATAGGCGGAATAAGGCGCCTGAACAGGGAAAGGAATGGCTCACACACGCGGCCCAAAGCGGTATAGATCTCGGCCACAACACCAGTGCTCGTGGGAATCCACGACATCATTACGTAGACAAAAATGACCAAACTGTAGGCGTCGGCCAGGGTAATAAGAAGCGATAAGAGCATTCGCTTGCGCTCCTCCTTAAAAGTTGGGGGCTTGCGCCCGAAAACGAACGAAGGTTTAGGCCTTCAAAAAGCCTTGCTTGGTAAGGTTGTGGCGCTCTTCCAAAGTAAGCTCGCTGCCCTGAATGATGGTGAACGTCTTTTCAGAAACGCAGTCTACCTTGGCATTAAGAGCAGAAGCCACGCCAAAGCTGAAGTCCAGGATGCGCTTGGAAAGCGCAGCGTCGGTTTGGCGAAGCGAAAGCACTACGATGTCGCCCGCGCGAACCGAACGGGCCACAGTAGAAACATCTTCGTATGAAGCAGGCTTTACCACGCTGATAGCGCGTGCGCCACCGGTGGAAAGCGAAGCGCCGGTTTCGTAGGCAGTATACGGATCGGATACCGCAGGACGGCTGGTTGCCGCAGCGCTACTTGCACCTGCAGCAGAGCCCGTAGAAGGCGTGAACAGGGAATCCAGCCCGGGCGAAGAGATACCTTCGCTGCGAGAAGCGCCGCCAAGAGAGCCACCACGCTTGTAGGGCGAAATAAAATCACCGTAACCGGATGCGGGAGTGCTTAGGCTTTCAGCCACTTCGGCAGAAGAAGGAAGCTGAGGCTCTTCGATTTCAGGGGCGCCAACAGCAGGCTGCATGCGGGAAGTGCCAAAATCGGAAACCCCATATGCGCTGGTGGTAGCGCGAATGTCGCGAGAGCTTACCAAGCTGGCCGAACGGCTGCTGCGCGAATTGTAAGCATGGGCGCCAGCCGAACGGGTGGTGTAGCTCATAGAATCGTACTGATTGTTGGCGCCGTCGTAGCCATAACCATCATCGTAGCCATCGTTGTAGCTATCGTTGTAGCCACCACCATAGCCGTTATCGTAGCCATCATCGTAACCGTCATCGTAGTAGTCGTCGTAATACTCGTCGTTGTTCTGACGGTTGCCGAGCTGGCCGATTTTGCTCTTCAGGCCGCCAAGAAGATTGTTGGCGGTGTCTTTAGCAGCACCCGGGAAGTCCATCGCGGTAAACCCCTTCAAAATAGATAACGTTGCAACTTACTGCGTTTTTACGCTTATTCAAATTCGTCGCTGAAAATTGCGCGACCAATCCTAACTATGGTAGTGCCATACCCTATGGCTACGGGCCAGTCTTCGGTCATGCCCATAGAAAGTGCATTCAACTGCACCGAGGCGCCGTTGCCGACAAACTGGGCGTTAAGCTGCTCTTTCAGCGAGGCCAAGCCACTAAACGTTTGGTTGATGGCTTCTTCTTGCGCACGCGGCGCCATGGTCATAAGGCCCTCGATTTTCACGTTTTCCAAACCCTGGGCGCGCTCGATGATGCCCGCCACTTCGCCAGGAGCAAAGCCGCTTTTGCTTTCTTCACCCGAAACGTTTACCTCCAAAAGCACGCGCTGCACCTTGTTTTGGGTTTTGGCAGCAGCATCAATTTTTGCCAGGTGCGCTTCTTTGTAAACAGAATGGATGAGCGTTGCGGCAGCAACAATGTCTTTGATGTGGCGGCTTTGGATATTGCCAATAAAGTGCCATTCAACCTGGGGGAATGCTTTTTGCTTACGTACCAGTTCATCGGGTCGGTTTTCGCCAAATGCGGTAGCGCCCGCCTGTATGGCAAGCTCAACCTGGTCAACATCAACGGTTTTAGAAACCGCCAACAACGTTACCTCTTCGGGGTTGCGCCCCGCCTGCTGGCATTCCTGAACCAGCTTTTCGTGAACCTTTGCATAACGAGTAGCCGTACTCAAAATGGCCTCCTAAGTCGTACGTAGTAGGATACCGCCAAAAGCGGTGGCAATGCGCAGGACAAGCGCGGACGGGGCAGCTAAACTCGCGAAGGCGAAGATGCAGCGGCGCTTGCACTAGGCACAGCGATGCTTGCACCGAAACCGCAGGCCGGGCCGCGCCGCAAGTGCGCAAAACCGCAGGCTAGGCCGCGCCGCCAGAAGAGCGGAATGCAAAAGCACCATGGCGCCCGCAAACCCCGCCCTGGCCGCGATACGAAAAGAACTCTTCGTTGTTGCACACAGTGCACATACCCAAATCGCAGATGCGTTCTTTAACAATACCGCTGCCCAGCAGCTGAATACGCAGTGCCTCCGCTAAATCGATGCAGCAGCTGTTGTATGCGCACTCCTCGCCAAACTGCCCAACAAAGCGAGCATGAACATCGGCGCCCGTTTCAAAGCATTCGGGCCCAATATGCGGGCCAATGTAGACGTTGTACTGCGAAAGAGCAGCTTCGCCCAACGCGGCATGGTCGGCCTTGGCCATTTGACGCGCGGCCTTAACCGAAATGAGGTTATCTACCCCGCGCCAACCAGCATGCACTACCGCAAAGCGGCCCGTGGGCGAAACAATAATTACCGGCACGCAATCGGCAAAGCAAAGCAAAGCCGCCACACCCGGCGCGCCCACTACCACGCCATCGGCGCCTTCGGTTGCTGCCTCCTGCGCAAGCTCGGCATTGGCAGGACTGTTAACCTCAACCAAATTGGCGCCGTGAACCTGATTAGGAACAATAAGCGGCGCATTCTGGCAGCCAAAAGCAGCCTGCACTCGGCGGCGGTTTTCCATCACGGAATCTAGGTTGTCTTCTACATGATGGCCAAGATTCAGCGAAGCATACTCCCCTTCGCTTACGCCGCCTTGACGGGTGGTAAAGGCAATGCGCATGCCCGTTGCGGCAAACAGGGCTTCATCGGTATAAGCTTCCAAGGACGCAAAACGACCCTTGGTCAACTCAGGAATGGGCAGAACAAGGGTCGTCATATAAGCCTTCTTACGTGAAAGCGGCAAATTGTATTTGCTTACTGGCGCTTCAGGAAGTCGGGGATGTAGTCCTCATCGGCGAAGCGGGGCTGCGACGGGTACAGCGGACGCTGAGAGCTGTCCTGCTTGGGAGCAGGTGCAGCAGCAGGAGCGGTGGAAGCAAACATGTTGTCGCGACGGCCAAAATCGAGCGGCTGTTGCGGAGCGCCTGCCTTGAAGCCCGTTGCGATAACGGTAATGCGGATTGCGCTGCCCAAGTCGGGGTCGACAATCTGACCGTAGATGATGTTGGCGTTTTCATCGGCCACAGCTTCAACAACCTTAGCGGCTTCATCAACTTCGGAAAGTGCCAGGTCGGGACCGCCGGCGATAGAGAACAGAATGCGGGAAGCACCTGCAATGGAGGTTTCGAGCAGGTTGGAGTTGATTGCCTGCTGAGCGGCGTCGAGTGCGCGCGAATCGCCCTCGGCGATGCCGATGCCCATCATTGCCGTGCCAGCGTCCTTCATAACCGTGCGGATGTCGGCGAAGTCGAGGTTGATAAGGCCGGGAATGGTGATGAGGTCGGTTACGCCCTGGATGCCCTGACGAAGGGTATCGTCAGCGATACGGAATGCGTCGAGCATGGAAGTTTTCTTGTCAACGATTTCAAGCAGACGATCGTTGGGGATAACGATGAGGGTATCGACCTTCTGGGAAAGATAGTCGATGCCCTGCTCGGCCTGGTTGCGACGCAAGCGGCCTTCAAACGAGAAGGGCTTGGTTACGATGCCGACGGTAAGAGCGCCAATTTCTTCACGTGCGATTTCTGCAACAACGGGAGCAGCGCCGGTGCCGGTGCCGCCGCCTTCGCCTGCGGTAACGAATACCATGTCGGCGTCGGCCAGAGCCTCGCGGATTTCTGCGCGAGATTCTTCAGCTGCCTGGCAGCCAACCTCGGGGTTTGCGCCTGCGCCCAAGCCACGGGTAATCTCTTCGCCAATATGGATGGTGGTGTCTGCGTCAGAGAGCAGAAGCGCCTGGCGGTCGGTGTTAACGGCGATGAATTCAACGCCCTTGATGCCGGCCTCGACCATGCGGTTTACGGCGTTGGTGCCGCCGCCGCCTACGCCGACGACCTTGATTACGGCGAGGTTATCGTTGCCAAGAATCTGTTGCATTAGTTGCTCGCTTTCGATTTTTATTTCAGCCTGCCTTGACCAGACAGTTTGCCTGCAAGACATTTGGGGAATATTTTACACACCCCTTTGTCCGTTTGCAAAACCAACAGGCCAAATGCACCGCTACAGGGAGCGGTACACAGGTTTATTCACAACACGCACATTTATGTACGAGATTTTGCCTTCGTGCTGCGCCATCAGTTCCAAGCACACGCGCTCTTTGTCGCGAATATCCTTCGAATCGCCGAATGCAATCTCGATGCCATTTTGCAATGTGAGCGTAGTGGAATCGCTGCTGGCAGCGGCCACGCTTTTAACCTGAGTGGCCAATTCGGTGGTCATACCGTCGATTACGCCCAAGGCGTTTTCAACGTTGGCGTTGTTGCAGTATCCGCCCGCTTCGGGCTTGCTGCCATATGGGATGTCGGTAATCTCCAACGCATTGGCGGCATCTTCGTACACCTTGGATGGCAGAGCCTTGCCTTCTGCACTGTTTTGATCATCGGGAATCTTGCATAGCCACATGCCGTCGCTCGAAAGCGCCCAGCGCTCGGTAGTATTGGCATCGTCCACCGTTACCGAAACTACAGCCGCAATCTCGCGCTCGGTAATGTTTAGGTTCAGCGTATCGGGAAATACCCTGTCCACCGATGCGCTCTTAACCCAAGCATTTTGGGTAAGACGCGAGCTTATGCCGTTGGCATCCACGTTAAGCAGGGTGCTACCTGCAGGCACTGCAGCCAGCTGCGTTAAATCTTCGGCAGAAATATGATCGGCACCCGACACGGTTACCTTTTCTACGGCAAACGTGTCAGTGTTCGAAAGAACAAGACCAGCCACGCCCAGCACCGCAGCTACCACCAAAATGGCAATGAAGGCATACAGCCCACGGTGGCTTTTTGCGGCACGCGCACGATAACGCGACGCGTTGCGAACTTCCGAAACGCTTACCGAGCGAATAGGAGTACCCGAAGCCGAACCACGCGTAGAAACATGGCCCTGCTCATAAGCGCTGCGCGCAGGTCGTCTTTGCGAACGGGCATTTGCGGCCCGTGTTTGGGCAGAAGGGCGCAGGTTGCGGCTAGCGCTTGGGCGACCCTTTACCGTGGTGGGACGCTGCTGGCCGCGATTGCGAGAGCGCGAAGAAGACCTACTCGATGCCGAGTAGCTTGACCTCCTGTTGGAGTTCGATGCCATAACGCCCCCTAACTTCGCTCTTTACCAATTCGATTAAAGCCAAAACATCGTCCGCGGTGGCATTGCCCGTGTTCACGATGAAGTTGGCATGCTTTTCAGAAATTTGAGCCTCGCCGATGCGCTTGCCCTTAAGGCCCACCTCTTCGATGAGCTCGCCCACCGAGTAGCCTTCGGGGTTCACAAAAACGCTTCCACACGAAGGAAGGTTGAGCGGTTGACGTTCTTTACGGCGTTTCAGCAGGGTGCTCATGCGCTCATTGATATTGCCGGAATAAGCCTTTTCCAGGCGCAGCTCGCATTCGACGATTACTTCGTTTGGCAAAAAAGAAGAGCTGCGATAACCCCATTCCAAGTCGGAGGCCATATAGCGATGCAAACCCTCATTTTCGCGGAAGGTGGTAACCGAAACTACGCGCTGGCCAATCCAGTCGGTGGCCGTGCCGGCATTTTGAGCTAACGCTCCCCCAACCGTGCCTGGAGTGCCCACCGCAAATTCCATGCCGGAATAGCCGTTGTGGAACACTTCTTGCACCAGCCTTGAAAGCATGGTGCCCGCGCCCACCACTACCAGGTTTTCTTCTTCGTTGAACTGCCAGTTACGAAATTCTCCCGCAAGCGCCAAAACCACGCCAGGCCAGCCTTCATCGGCCACCAAAAGGTTAGAGCCTTTGCCTGCAACAAACCAAGGCAGGCCTTCTTCGGCGCTTGCCTTCAGGATGGTTCCCAGCGCTGCAATGGAATTAACCTCCACAAATGCGCGCACAGGGCCACCAATGCGATAGGTGGTGTGGCGAGCCATGGGCTCGTCGAGCTTCACCGTACCGTCAAATTCATCGTCGAAACGCAAAAGCTCCAGCTCAGATGCGTGGCGAGCGCACATTACGCATGACTCGCTTCGCGCTCGCGCAGGGCTTCGATAAGAGCAGGGCCCATAGCGGTAACATCGCCTGCACCCATGGTAATTACCATATCGCCAGGCTGCAGTTCTTTGGCAAGGAACGGCACCACGTCAAGGCGGCGTTCAATGTAGTGCAGGTTAGCAGGGTGGCCAGCGTGCTCGTAGATGGGCTGCATAAAGGTTTTGCCCGAAACGCCCGGAACCGGAGTTTCGCCAGCAGGATACACATCCATGAACACAACCATATCGGCCTGGTCGAAGGCGCAACCAAATTCATCGTGCAGAACATCGGTGAACAAGCCCACGCGAGAATAACGATGCGGCTGGAACAGCACGCAAACGCGCTTGTAATCCAAATCGCGCGCAGCGGCAATGGTTGCTGCAATTTCGGTGGGATGATGGGCGTAGTCGTCAAGCACAGTTACGCCGTCAGCTTCGCCCACCAAGTCGAATCGGCGACGGACGCCGGCAAAGTTTGCCAATGCCGCGGCGGCAGCCTCAACGTCAAAGCCCTGGGTATGCAAAAGCGTAAGCACGCCAGCGGCGTTGAGCGCATTATGGCGGCCCGGGTTTTGCTTGATGCCACAAGCCAGCACCTTGCCGTTGGGCAAAGTTACGTCAAACGAAGTAGAAACGCCATGCGTTTGATAATTGGAGATGGTGGTATCGCAGCCTTCGGCAAAACCGTAGGTAAGCACGTTTTTGGCCGACTTGCGAGCCACTTCTACCAGAGCCTCATCTTCACCGCACACAACGGCATAGCCTTCGGCGGGCACCGAGCCCATGAAATCGCCGAAAAGCTTGTAGATTTCATCCAAGTCGCTGTAATGGTCCAGATGGTCGGCTTCGATGTTGGTAACCAAAACCGAAGCAGGGCTTAGGTAGGTAAACGACTTATCGCTTTCATCGGCTTCTACCACGTAGTGCTCGCCCTTGCCGCTGTGGGCGTTGGAGCCATAAGCGCGCACAATGCCGCCAATCAAAAACGTTGGGTCAAATCCCATTTCATCGAGCGTGGAAGCAAGCATAGAAGACGTAGTGGTTTTGCCATGCGTACCGGCAACAGCAAGCGTCTTCTTGCCTACGCCAAGTGCAGCCAGCATCTTGGCACGATGCCAGATGGGAATATTGCGGCTCTTGGCTTCTGCGAGCTCGGGGTTGGTGTCCAAAATTGCAGTGGAGACTACCACCACGTCGGGCTCGAGACCAACCAAGTTTTCGGCCTTCTGGCCAATGAAAATTTTCACACCGGCTTCGCGAAGCTGCTCAGTGTAGCGGCTTTCGCGCAGGTCAGAACCAGAAACTTGCATGCCCTGATTGGCGGCAACAAGAGCAATGCCGCTCATGCCCACGCCGCCGATGCCGATGAAATGAACTTTGTTAATGCGATTCTCCGTCACGGATATCCTCCTTGAGATCGCTACCAATCTTAATAGCTGGGCTGCCCTAGCTTGTACAGATGCACAACATCTGCGGACGGCTCGCTGGATTAGGGCGCAAGCCTTCGCGAGCGAAAGGGCAGTGCGCCAGGCCAAAACCATTCTGGGGCCGCCCGGTGCGCCAGACTCTCAGGACGCGCGAAGGCGTGGCGTACTTTGCTACGTAAGCCTTCGCGAGCGCGCGAAGATGGTGTGCTGGGCGGTTCCAGAATTAGTGGTCTTTACGCTTGGCCACCAACTCCACCACATCGTACAAGCGGCTTGCAGCATCTTGCGTTTCGAAGGTTGCAGCGGCTTCGCGCATACCAGCACGCGTTTCCGGATCTTCCAGCAGGGCAAACACGATGTTTTCGAACTGCGGATCTTCCACCTTGTCGTCTTTAATAAGCACCGCGGCGCCACGCTCAACGTATTCGGCAGCGTTTACGGTTTGATGATCGGCTGTAGCGTATGGGAAGGGCACCAACACAGCGGGGATGCAGCGTGCCGAAATCTCGGCCAGGGAAGATGCGCCTGCGCGCGAAACAACCAGGTCGGCTGCAGCCAGGGTTTCGCCCATATGGTCCTGGTATCCCATGGCACGATAACGCTTCTTTTCTTCGTCGGTAAGATTGAGCGCTTCGTTTACCGTATCCAGCTCCTTGGGGCCGGTGATGTGCATAACGTACACATTGTCCATGGCCAGCAGGCGGTCCTTCATGGCGCACAGCGCAGTGTTGATGTGGCGCGCTCCCAAGCTGCCACCAAACACCAAAAGCATTGTGGCATCTTCGGGGATACCCAAATACTCGCGGCCCTCTTCGCGCGTGGCCTTCAGCACCGAAGAGCGAACGGGGTTACCCGTCACCAAAACCTTAGATTGGTCTTTAACGTTGTTGCCCGCCACCTGGTAGGTAAGACATATTGCCTGAGCATCTTTGGAAAGAAAATCGTTTGCCATGCCCATGACAGAATTCTGCTCGTGGATTACCAGCGGAATACCCATCTTCTTTGCAGCCTGGCCAACCGGCAAGCATACATAGCCGCCAAATACCACAACGCAGTCGGGGCGAATTTCCAAGAACCACTTGGTAGCCTTTTTGGCAGAGCTGTTGATCTTCTTCAAGCCCTTAACAAGCGTAAGCGGCTTGCTGCGATCGAAGCCGGCGGCTTCAAAGCCCTTGAATTCAATGCCTGCAGCAGGCACCAACTTAGACTCCACGCCATTGGGAGTTCCGGCAAAGAACACCTCGTGGCCATGGTCTTTCAGCACTTCGGCCAAAGCCAGTGCTGGGTTGATGTGGCCGGCAGTTCCGCCACCAGAAAGAACAACACGCATGGGTTACCTCCTTTGTGCCCGCGAAGTACGAGCTTGGGTTGCATAAGCCGATGCCCTGGGTGCTTGAACAAGCCCCAACGCCGGCGAATAAGTATGTTGGTTGGACTCGCTAAGCCTTATACGGCCACCGCTTTGTCCTGGGTTTGCGCCATTTCGCGGCCAGCCTCCTTGGCCAGGGTTGGGTCCTTGGCGCCTGCCGCCCGAACAGCCATTTCCATCGTAGCCGCCATGGCCGCGCTGACCGCCACCACGCAAAGGCTCACCGTCGTAGGGCCCCTGCGCAGAAGAGACTACGCGCAAATTGTCGCGTCGTTGACGATACTCCCCTTCATCGCTCGAATCAAAGGATACGCTAAGCAAAATGCCCACTAGCATGAGCGAAGAAATCAACGATGAGCCGCCCGAAGATATAAACGGCAGGGGCTTGCCCGTAATAGGCGCTACGCCCATTACGCAGGCGATGTTCAAAAACGCCTGGAACACAATCATCACGGTAAGGCCGGCAGCCGCCATGCCCATATAGGATGTGCGGGCCTGACGCGCAATGCGAAAACCACCCCAAAGCAGCGCGACAAAAGCCAGGATTACTATGGCACCGCCCACAAAGCCAAGCTCTTCGCCAATAATGGCAAAGATGAAGTCGGTTTCGGCTTCGGGCAGGTATTGCAATTTCTCATACGAATTGCCAATGCCAACGCCAAAGAAGCCCCCCGAGGCAAGCGCTTGGAAGGAATGCACCACCTGATAGCCCGAGCCCTGAGCATCGGCCCATGGGTCAAGGAAGCTGAAGAAGCGGGCAGCGCGGTATGAAGAGGTAAGCATCAGAATAGCCGCTACCAAAACCATCGCGACTAGACAGCAAATGGTGGCCCTTCGCGAAAGCCCGCTGAAGAAGATCACTGCCAAAATGCCAACAAAGCAAATCATGGTTGTGCCCATGTCGGATTGCTGTAGCAGGATGAAAACACCCAAAGGAAGTCCGATGAGAACACAGCCAATTAGGAAGCGCTGCAAGCCAAGCTCCCCGTTACGGTGTTGCTCCGCCATAAGCGCAGCCAATAGAACAATGGCTATCTTGGCGAATTCCGCAACCTGAATGGAAATGGGGCCGATAACCAACCAGCGCTTTGCACCCAATGCCGCTGTGCCAAAAAGCGCCGTAGCAGCCAGGCCAAGCAGGCATAAAACATAGAAAACAGCGAATGGGGTACCGCGCCAAGCCCGATCCCTTGCAAAAAGAACAAAGCAAACCGCAATCAGAATGCCAACCACGGCAAAAATGCACTGCTTTAGGGTATCGCCCAGCGCATCGCCCTTTTCCACGTAAGAGGTAATGGAAGAAGAGGAATACACCATAACCAGGCCAACCACCACCAACACCAGGGTGGAAAGAATAACCAAAAGCCTAGGTACCATCACTTGCGCAGAAGCGCTTTGCAGGAATGATTTTTGGGGCGATTTGGTGCGTTTAGATTCTGTGTTTCGCTCCCGGGGCATCTTTTACTCAAGCACCCCGCTTTGCAGCTCGGCTGGCAACCAGCTGTTTAAACACTTCGCCTCGTTCTTCAAAGCAGCTGAATTCGTCAAACGAAGAACAAGCAGGAGAAAGCGTTACGATGTCGCCCGTCTGGGCGTGCGCCAACGCCTCATCGAGCGCAGCTTCCAAGTTAGTTGCAGAATATACCGGCAGCTTAGCGCCCTGGAACGCATCCAAAAAGCGTGCGCCTGCAGCGCCAAAGCACACCACGGCCTTGCAGTGCTCTTCGGCACCCGCCACCAATTCGTCCAGGCTGGTGCCCTTATCGCAACCACCAAGCAGCACAATGGGGCGTTCTTCGCCAAAGGCGGCCAGCGCCTTTAGGGTTGCATCCACATTGGTTGCCTTGGAGTCGTTGTAGCATTGCACGCCGGCAACGCTGCCGCAGGGTTCGATGCGATGCTCCAGCGGTGCAAAGCTCTTCAAGCCCTCAATAACCTTGGCGTCGTCGCAGCCAAGTGCAATAGCGGCCGAAGCGGCAGCCAAAGCGTTGGAAGCGTTGTGCTCGCCCTTAATTTGCAGTTCGCTAGCACGGCACAAATAGTGCTTGGTGCCCTTAAAGTCGACAATTAAGACGCCATCGCCCAAGAAGGCAGCTGCAGCCGAACCGCATTCGTCTTCGCGCATGCTTTCATTAAGGCCACGGCACGTACCCATGGGAATGTAATCAAAGCCCTGCTCGGCGGCAAGAATGGCCTTTACCATCTTTACCTGCACGCGAACCACGTCGTTGGTAGCATCCATTACCACCGTGCATCCGGGGCCACAGTTGGCATAAACCTTGAACTTAGCATCGGCATAGGCTTCAAAGCTGCCGTGCCACGAAAGGTGATCGGGCGTAATGTTTAAAAGAACCGCCACATTGGGGCAGAAGTTGCGCGTGGAAGCCAACTGATAGGAAGAAACCTCGGCAACATAACAATCCACTTTGCCTGAAGCCACAGCCTCCAAGCAGGTATCGCCGATATTGCCCACTGCAGCGGCACGCATGCCGCAGGTTTGCAAAAGGTGAGCCGTAAGCGATGTGGTGGTTGTTTTACCGTTGGTGCCGGTAATGGCAACCCACGTAGAATCGGCTGCGCTTTCGCGCCAGGCAAACTCCACTTCACTGATTACCTCTTCGCTTGCAGCAGCAGCGGCCTTGTAAAACTCAGAGTTTTCCGAAATGCCGGGGCTGGCAATGCAAACATCGAAGTGCTGGGCAAACTCATACGTATCAAAGAGCACCTTGGCGCCAGCGGCCTCGTATTCAGCAGCGGCAGCTTCGGCGCCTTCATTGCGCTCGCCCGCAGCAATAACCAGTTCGGTTACGCGCGTGCCCAGCAGGTTGGAGCAATAGGCAGCCGCGGCTTTGCCCGACTTACCCAAGCCCAAAACCAGCACAGCCCCCAAAGAAACGGGAGCATGCTTTTTGGTGGTATCGAAAGAAGCAGTCATGGTTTTATCCCATCAAGCTCTGTGCGAAATACAGGGTAAAGCCCAAGCCGGCCAGCGCAGCGGAAATAATCCAGAAGCGGATAACAACCTTAACTTCGCTCCAACCCTTCTTTTCAAAATGATGATGCAAAGGCGCCATAAGGAATAGGCGCTTGCGAGTACGCTTGAAGTAGCCCACCTGGATCATTACCGAAAGAGCCTCGACCACAAACAGGCCGCCGATGATAAGCACCAGAACCTCGGTTTTGGAAACGATGGCCAAGCAGCCAAGAGCCGTACCCAGCGCCAATGAGCCCGTGTCGCCCATAAAGATATCGGCGGGGTACGAATTGAACCACAAAAAGCCGATGCAGCAACCAGCCAAAGCGGCGCTGATGATAGCGGCATCGATAAGGCCTGCACGAAATGCGATAGCAGCCATAACCACGGCAACCACCATGAAGGTGCCGCCCAAAAGGCCGTCCAAACCATCGGTTAGGTTGGTGGCGTTGCTCATGCCCATAAGCAGGATGTCGGCAAACAACACGTACAGCCACGGAATGGCAAATTCGCCGCCTGCAGGAACCGCAATGGGAAGCGTGGTGGTAAGAATGCCCAAGTTGATATCGCACACAAACGGAATGTTGATGGTGGGGGCAACGCCCAGCCAGTTAACCGCCGCCAAAACAAACGCGGTGGAAATAATGAACTGGCCAACAAGCTTGGCTTTAGGCGTTAGACCCAGCGAGCGCTCATGGGCAACCTTCGATGCGTCGTCGAACAAACCCAGCGCACCGGTAAGCAGCACGGCACCCATAATAAGCCATGTGTCGGGAGCGGCTTCGGCCAAAACGGCAACCACAACAGTGGAAGCAATAAGCATGATGATGCCGCCCATGGTAGGCGTGCCCTGCTTAACCAAATGGCTTTCGGGACCGTCGGCGCGAACCTGCTGGCCAATAAGGTGCGAACGCAAAAAGCGAATGAACACCGGCATAAAGGCCATGGTGGCAATAGCGCCCAAGAACACCGCCAGGAACACTACAAACGTTGGGTACTGAGTAAAAGAAACCATAGTTAGTTCAACAACCCCTTGGCTATACGGTCCAGTTCCATGGAATGCGATGCCTTAACCAGCACCGCATCTCCCGAAACTGCATGTTCGGTTAGGTAGGCAAGCGCTTCTTCGCGACTACCTGCCTGCAAAATATTTTGCTGCGGAAAGCCCGCAGTGCGTGCGCCTTCGGCGATAAGCTTCGAAAGCTCGCCTACGCAAATCAAGAAATCTACTTTTGAAGTGGCCGCAAAGGCACCAGCCTTTTTGTGGCCTTCTTCAGTGTAAGCGCCCAGCTCGCCCATGTCGCCCAGCACCGCATAACGCCTGCCGGGAACTTCCATTGCGCACAACACAGCTAGCGAAGCGCACATAGAATCGGGGTTTGCATTGTAAGCGTCGTTCATCACGGTAATACCCGCGGCAGAACGTACCACTTCCTGGCGACCCGATTCTGCCTGCGAAGCAGCCAGGCCTGCAACGATGTTTTGAGCAGGAACACCCAAACGCCAGGCAACCGCAGCGGCTGCACAGGCATTGTTGACGTTATGGGCGCCACGCAGCGCAAGTTTGCAGGCGTATTCGCCCTCGGGCAAATGCAGCGTAAAGGCCGGCTGACCCAATTCGTTAAGTTGAATATCGGTAGCGTAAGCAGCAAGGTGCTGGTTTTGCGGCTGGGCATTGCCCGACCCGTCAAACAGCAGCACCTCAATACCTCGCTCGTTCAGCTTTTGCCATTCGCAAATTTGCGAAGTAAAGCCATCGGCAGCGTTGAGCACGGCAACGCTGCCAGCTTCAAGCGTTTCAAGAACTTCGGCCTTGGCTCGTGCAATGTTTTCTTTAGATCCCAAAAGCTCCAAATGGCATTCGGCCACATTGGTAATAAGCGCCATACTGGGGCGAACAAAGCTAACCAATTGCGAAATCTGACCCAAGCCGCGCATGCCCATTTCCACAACAACGAATTCGTCTTCGGCGTTGGCATCCAGCACAGTGCGCGGAACACCCAGCTCATTGTTCTGATTGGCTTTGGTGGCCGTGCCCGTAAGTGTGGTTGCCAAAACATCGCGTACCAGGTTTTTGGTGGTGGTTTTACCCATCGACCCAGTAAGGGCCAGCACAGTGCCGGTTAGGCGTTCGCGCCAACCGCGAGCCAACTTAGGGAAAGCATCAAACGTATTGGGCACCATAACAATGGCACCTTCGGCAGCCTTGGCGGCGGCTTCTGCCTCGGCGTTGGGCTGCTGCATGGCAATAACGCAAGCAGCGCCCGCCTGGAATGCAGAGGCAATAAAAGTATGGCCGTCCACACGCTCGCCCGGAAGGGCAACGTAGGCATAGCCCGGCGCCACCTCGCGGGAATCCCACGTGATGCCGCACACGGCGCGCTCGGGGTTGGCCGGCGCAACCGCAAAATCCGCCTCTAAAATGGCGGCTACCTCTGCAATAGAAAGCAACATGGGTTAGCCAAACACCTTCTCCAGCTCGGCTGCAGCAACCTCGCGGTCGTCAAAGTGGTGCTTTTCGGTGCCCACAATCTGGTAATCTTCATGGCCCTTACCGGCGATAAGAACCGCATCACCTGCACTGGCCAGGCTAATTGCCCGTGCAATTGCCTGGGCGCGATCGGACACCACATCATAGCGGCCTTCGCCTTCGCGCATGCCCACCACAATATCGTCGATGATGGCCTGCGGGTCTTCGGTGCGAGGGTTGTCGGAGGTAACTACGGCATATTCGGCAGCCAACGCGGCCTTGCCCATGATGGGGCGCTTGCTGGCATCGCGATCGCCGCCGCAGCCAAACACAACAATGGTTTTATGGCTGTCATCCACCAATGCCGAAACAGAGGCAATGGCGTTTTCCAGAGCGTCGGGCGTATGGGCGTAGTCAACGTACACCGAAACGCCGCCGTCGTTGGCGGTTTTGATGCGCTGCAGGCGACCGGGCACTGCCGGAGCATCGCGCAGAGCCTCGGCAATTGCAGAAGGCTGATAACCCAGCTGCAGGGCAATACCAAAGGCGGTCATGATGTTTTCTACATTAAAGCGACCTACCAGCGGATAGGTGAACTTGTGCACCGTGCCACGGACCGAAAGCTCAACCGTGGTTTCGGCGGCACCGTATTCAACGTTTACCGGATGAATCTGCGCCGAAGAATCGAAGCCCGTGGTAACAATGGCGTCTTCGTTGGCAGAGCAGCGCTTCAGCAGCTCCTTGCCCCACTGCGATTCGATGTTGATAACGCGCTTAGCAGGGTAATCCTTCGAAAACAGTCGCGCTTTGGCGTCAAAGTAGGATTCAAAGGTTTTGTGATAGTCCAAATGGTCTTGCGTAAGGTTGGTAAAAGCAGTTACCGCAAAGTCGGTTGCCCAAGTGCGGTCCAAGTCGAGCGCATGCGAGCTTACTTCCATGGAAACCACGCCGCAACCAGCATCGCGCATCTGCGCAAACAGGTTTTGCAAGTCGGGCGATTCGGGCGTGGTGCGCGAAGAAGGCTGGCTTGCGCCTGCTACCGTAATGCCCACCGTACCGATGATGCCCGTGCGGTTGCCAAGGTGCTGAGCAATATGATCGACCAGATACGTGGTAGTGGTTTTGCCGTTGGTGCCGGTAATACCCACCAGCTGGAAGTCCTTAGAAGGACAATCATAAAAACGGGAAGCCATGCGCGCCATGGCCTTGCGCGAGTCCTTCACCACAACCTCGGTCACATCCGAAGCGTCGGCCAAATACACTTTGCGCTCCACGATGAGCACGCGCGCACCTCGGTCGATGGCATCTTGCGCATAGGAGTGGCCATCGCTTTTCAGGCCAACAATGCAGCAAAAGGCATCGCCGGGCTTTACCGCATCGCTGCGATAGGCAATGCCATTTACCGGTTCATCGGGGTTGCCGATGATGGTGCATTCAATATCTGCAAAAAGCTCTCCGCAAGTTTTCTGAGTCATGAGAACCTCACTTCTGGGTGATGTTGTAGCGATCAATCGCAAACGACATTATATCCTTAAACGCAGGCACGGTTTTGCGCTCGCCGGGAACATCCGTAGCGCCCACGAAGCACACTAAATTGGTGCTGGTGTCGGGCAGGTAGCCTATGAAGGAAAGGTTGTAGACGCCTTTTTTGTAGCCGCCGGTATCCGATGCGATTTCCGCCGTGCCAGTTTTGCCCACAACGCGATAGCCCTTTATCTTGGCCGCAGTGCCCGTGCCGCGCTCTACTACCTGTTGCATCATGCCCTCAAGCTCGGTGATGTTATCCACCTTGTCGGTAATCTGCTGGGTTTCGTAAGTGCGGGCTTCGCCTTCGCAAGGCACGCTTATTAAGAAATGCGGCGTCACTGCCACGCCATCGTTTGCCAGCGCGGCGTAGAAACGCACCATTTCTATAGGCGTAGTGGTAAGGCCCTGACCAAAGGCTACGTTGTAGCCCTGAGCAGTCGACCAGCTATCGCGCTCGGTAATATAGCCCGAGGCCTCACCTGGATAGTCAACGCCCGTTTTTTGGCACAGCTGATATTGCTGAATGTATTCGGCCAGGCGGGTAAAGCCCAATTCTTGGGCGACCAGGCCAATACCCACGTTTGAAGAATCGGCGATGATATCGTCCATGCTCATGTCCTGCGATTCGCGCGAATGCGAGTCAGTAATGGTGTAGTCATCAACAGTGAGCTTGTTGGGACAGTAGATAGTTGAGCTGGCGCTTACCTTGCCGTCCGAAAGCGCAGCCAACATGGTAAGCGGCTTCATGATAGAGCCCGGCTCAAATGCCGAAGAAATACCCGATAGGTTGGTAGCGCCTTCTTTTATTTCCTTCGTATTGGTAATGTCGAAGGTAGGCGAGGAAGAACAAGCGTAAATTTCGCCCGTGGCGGAATCCATAAGAATGGCCGAACCGCCACTACCCTGCACTTCTTCAACGCGCACGGCAAGCGACTCTTCCAGCTGCTCCTGCATATCGATGTCGATGGAAAGCACGATATCGTTGCCATTCACCACTTCAGAAGTTACCTGCTCAGAGCCAGGAACCGGCACGCCCTCTTTGCTGTATTCGATGGTTTTGTGGCCGTCGGTGCCACCCAAGATATCGTCGTAATACAGCTCAAGGCCAGTAAGCGCCTTACCGTCGGAATTCAGCAAGCCGATAATCTGACTGCCAACCGCTCCGCACGGGTATTCACGCTTGGTGGTTTTTTCGTAATCGACGCCTTCGATATTCAGCTCTTTGATCTTCTTCATGCCCTCTTCGCTGCCACCTTTGTACAGGTACACGAAGTTGGTGTCGGTGGTGATCTTTTCTTTGTAGTCCTTGGCTTCGCCGCCGAAAGCTTCGGCCAGCGCGTTAGCCAGCTTGTCCACATTGCTGGAATCCACCATATGCGGATGGCAGAACACGTTGTAAGCGTCCACCGTGGTAGCAAGAATGGTGCCGTTGCGGTCATAGATGGTGCCGCGACGAGCCTGCACATCTACCGTTATCTCGCGCTGAGTGCCACGGTCCAGGTTGGCCTGCGCGTCAATCACGGTAAGCCACAGCAAACGGCCCAGCAGCACAACGGCAATCGCAATAAATATGTAAAACACAACATTAAGCCTGCCGCGGAACACAACCTTAGAAAAACCGCTCGAATTACCACGTCGCGAACCGCCGTTGCCAGAGGCATCGCGAACAGAACCGCCGCGACGAGGCTCGCCGCGGTATGCGCGATCTTGTTGAGGGTTGTAGTTGTTTTGGAAGCGCTGCGCATTGCGCGGACGCTGCCCGCCAACGCCTGGCTGCCTGCTCGACCTGTAGGCCATGGGAGCTATCCCTGAGCAGAAAGGCGAGATACGCTTTCGGCAAAGGAAAGGTTGCCCGCGGAATCGACGGCTACCGGATCGGCGGAAAGCGTAATGGTGGCGCTTGCGCTTGCAGAGCCCATGCCCAAGCGTTCTGCCGCCTGGGTGCGAATGTTGCTGGAACTAGAAAGCAGGCTTTCCTGAACTGCGAGCGATTCACCCGTGGTGCGCGCATCAGAAATCTGCGCGCGAAGGCTGCTTGCTTCGGAGGCCACGCTGTAAGCTGTGGAGCTTAAATAAACGCGTGCGAAGCCAAAAACAAGAAAAGCGATTAAAACAGCAACCATTACTTTGACGAACAAGACAAAGCCGTCAGAAACTGCAGGGTTAGCCACATGTTTGCGGCCGGGAACAACGCGAACGGAAGGAGAAAGCTCCGGCTGACGGGATGGCTGTGCGGCTGCGCGGTCATAGCGATATGCGGGCATGCCTGCCATCTTAGCCAACCTCCCTTACTGCGTTACTGGTATATTCGGGATTCCGTTCATGCGTTCTCGTCCAGGCGCTCAGCCACCCTGAGCTTTGCACTGCGCGAACGAGGATTGCGCTGTATTTCTTCTTGTGATGGGAGCACGGGCTTACGCGTGACAACCTTCAATATCGGCTTATTCCCACATACGCACACCGGCAAATCCGGCGGGCACGTGCAACCCTTTGAGTACTCGCGGAAGAAGTCCTTCACGATGCGGTCTTCCAGCGAGTGGTAGCTGATTACCGCGATGCGACCGCCCGGCGCCAACCAGCGCACGGCCGATTCAAGCCCGCTCTTCAGCACATCGAGCTCGCCGTTTACTTCGATTCGAAGCGCTTGGAAGGTTCGCTTGGCCGGATGGCCGCCGGCTCGACGAGCCGATGCAGGCACCGCGGCCTTGATAACCTCCACAAGCTGTTCGCTGGTTTCAAGCGGAGCCGTTTTGCGGGCCTCCACGATGAATTCAGCGATACGACTTGCCCACTTCTCGTCTGAATAGTTACGGATGATTCGAGTGAGATCTGCTGCGTTATAGGTGTTGACGATCTCAGCTGCGGTTAAGGTGGAATTACTCGAATCCATCCGCATATCAAGAGGACCGGTCTCCTTAAAGGAGAAGCCACGAGAAGGTGTGTCTATCTGCACCGAGGAAACGCCGATATCGAACAAAATCGCATCGATATTGGGCACCTGGGCAGAAACCAAAAGGGAATCCAAATCCCCAAAGTTGCCGGCCAGCACACTTACCTGGGGGCGAACCTCATTGGGCAATGCGTTTAGGCGCTCGGTTGCAGCCTTGCGGGCAACCTCGTCCTGATCGATGCCGATAAGGTGGCCTTCCGGGCCAATGAGCTTGGCGGCTTCTAGGGAATGTCCTGCTCCGCCCAAGGTTGCATCCACATAGCGTTTTCCAGCCGAAAGCTTTAGCGCCTGCATGCACTCAGGGAGCAGAACGGGAATATGCCGATATTCGCTTGTCATAGTTCGCGCGATGATTCCAGCGGTTTATTCAACCAGGGAAGCCACGTCAGTGTCTGCCACGTACTGGTTCCAACGCTCCTCATCCCAGATTTCGATGTGATCCACGTCGCCTACGATAACCACGTCCTTGTCCAACGAGGCGATGTCGCGTTGCGCCTGATTAAGACGAATGCGACCCGAGTTGTCGACCTCAAGGACAATAGCGCGCGAATTCAAAACCTTGCGCTGGGCAACCATCTTGCCGTTGCCGGCAGAATAACCACCCTTTGCAGCAAACAGGCTTTCCACCCATTCGTTGAAGGCTTCGGTCTCGAACACCATCAGGTACTGATTGGTAGGATCGGGAGTCAATCGAAGATCCTCGGAGAGCACCTTGCGGAAGTCGGCAGGCAGAGACAAGCGGCCCTTGGCATCTAGCTTGCGGCTAAATATGCCGAGCAGTTCACTCATGCCTTCCTCCTTTCATGGGGATACTCTCGTAGCGTTTATTTTATGCCACTGCGCCCCACTCAACAACACAAAATGGGATTTTCTCCCACATTTCTCCCCTTTCTTCCCCCAATTGACCTGCGGAATTTTTGGCACTTTTCAAAATTGCACCATATGTTGTGGTTGGTTATTGGGGCTTGCACCAGATAAAGTTTGGGAGCGCGGTGGGGCAAAGTGGGTGAAAATGCGCCCGTTTCGTGAAGTTGGGGTCAATTTAGCGTTGAAATCAGCTGATTTTGGAGCAATTTTTGCCCAAAGTGGGGCCTTGGTGGGGCACGGTGGGAAAAACGGAAAGCGGGAATCCCTGAGCCGTGCTGCGCCCCGCCGTAGCCTGCTAGCAATGGCGCCAGTCTAGCTGCGCGGATGCGCTGCCAAGTATTCCTCGCGCAGCTGGTTAGCTTGCACGTGGGTATAAATCTGAGTAGTGGAAATATCGGAATGCCCTAGCATTTCTTGAATGGAGCGCAAATCGGCGCCACCCTCTAACAGGTGCGTAGCAAACGAATGGCGCAACGTATGCGGGTGCAAATCGGCAACGCCAATGGAAACGCCGGCCTTCGACACGATTTTATGCACGCTCTGGCGCGAAATGCGCCCCCCGCGGGCATTCAAGAACACCGCGGCTGTTGGTAAGGCCTGGGGGCAGGTTAGGTATGGGCGCGCATCCTGCAAGTACTCGCGCACACGCACAGCTGCCATGCCAGAAAAAGGCACGATGCGCTCCTTCGAACCTTTGCCCAAAACACGCAAGCATTCTTCCTCAAAGTACACGCGATCCAAATCCAATCCCGCCAACTCGCTCACACGCAGGCCGCAGCCGTACAGCACTTCGAGCATAGCGGAATCGCGAAGTTGAGCAGGGGTTTCGCGCGGCATGCCGTCTAGCAGGCGCATTATTTGGTCTATCGAAAGCACGTCGGGCAGGGCCTGGGGCTTGCGCGGCAGTGGTACCGTTTGCGAAGGGTCGGTTTCGCACAAATTTTCGCGCACCAAAAAACGATGGTAGCCCTTCACCACAGAAAGACGTCGCTCCTGGGTTGTGGGTTCGTCGTGACATTCCTTTGCGCGATGCGCCGTAAAAGCAGCCACATCGGCGCGGGAAACATCGTTGGAATCATGGACGTTTCGCTTGTCTTCCAGATATTTGAAATACAGCTTCAAATCGCCCCGATAAGCGCGAATGGTAGCAGGGGAAGAGCCGCGCTCGGCAACCATGTAGCCCAGGTAATCTTCCAGGTAAAACGCCACTGCTCCCCTCCTTTACGCTCGCAAGCTTTTTGTAAAAGTATAGCGGGCGGGCAAAATGCGGCATGCATGCTGCGCTGCAAAACGCGCGATGGTCCTTGCCTGCGTCAAGAAAGCTGAGGGCCTAGCGTGCCGAAGCAAACCAACACCCCGCATCGGCACCCGCATCTGAACAAACAAAGCCACCTGGCCATACTTTACGCCCCAAGCTCGCACCAGCAAAAAGGCCCGCATGCATGCGGGCCTTGAAAGCAATGTGCTGTGGCGGTGTTTACGCCTTGCGCTTTATAGCGGCGCCAACAAAACCCTTGAACAGAGGGTGCGGCTTGGTGGGACGGCTCTTGAACTCGGGGTGACCCTGGCTTGCCAAGAACCAAGGATGCCCAGGAATTTCCACCATTTCGGTAAGGCGACCGTCGGGCGAAAGGCCGGAAATGCGCAAGCCTGCGTTGGTAAGCGTGTCGCGATAGGCGTTGTTCACTTCGTAGCGATGACGATGGCGCTCGTAAATTACCTCTTCGCCGTACACTTCATAGGCCAACGAATCTTTTTCCAGCTTGCAGGGGTAAGCACCCAGGCGCATGGTGCCGCCCTTGTTTTCAACGTCTTCTTGCTCAGGCATAAGATCGATCACCGTATGCTCGGCAGCTTCATCGAATTCAGCGGAGGTAGCACCCGCAAGGCCGGCAACATTACGAGCAAATTCGCATACGGCAGCCTGAAGACCCAGGCAAATTCCCAAAAACGGAATGTTGTTTTCGCGGGCATAGCGGGCTGCTTCGATTTTGCCCTCAAAAGCGCGCTGGCCAAAGCCGCCCGGCACCAAAATGCCATCCATGCTGCCCAG
>CAVFVF010000014.1:23236-35388 GCA_963625925.1 Eggerthellaceae bacterium
ATTTCATGGTCGGAGCGGCACACAATGAAATCGGGCTGCACGCCAATGGAGCGAAGCTCCTTCACGCTGTGCTGGGTAGGCTTCGTTTTAACCTCGTGAGCTGCGGCAATATAGGGCACCAGGGTTACGTGCACAAACAGCACATCGCCATAAGGGCGCTCTTTCTTAAACTGACGAGCCGCCTCGATGAAGGGCTGGGATTCGATGTCGCCAATAGTGCCGCCGATCTCCGAGATAACAATGTCGGCATTGGATTGCTCGGCGATGCGATACAGGCGTTCTTTGATTGCGTTGGTCACATGCGGGATAACCTGCACGGTGCCACCCAAAAAGTCGCCTCGACGTTCACGGGCTATAAGGCTTTTGTAGATGGAGCCTTGGGTGAAGTTGGATTCTCGGGAAAGGCTTTCGTCGATAAAACGCTCATAATGCCCCAGGTCAAGGTCGCCCTCATGGCCATCATCGGTCACAAACACCTCGCCATGCTGGAAAGGGCTCATGGTGCCAGGGTCAACATTCAAGTACGGGTCCATCTTCTGCATGGTTACCTTGTAGCCGCGCGCCTTGAGCAAATGTCCCAAAGAAGCAGCGGTGATGCCCTTACCCAGGGAAGAAACAACGCCACCAGTTACGAAGATGTGCTTAGCCATGATTCTCCTTTGCAACAACCCTATCAGGCGCAATAAAAAAGCGCCTGAAACCCCGAAAACAGGCTTTCAAACGCTTTTCTATATTAGGAGCACCGCGCCGCCGAAACTGTGCGCTTCTTAAAGGTTTTCAAAGTCGAAACATTGGGCAATCGGCCGAGGGCCACAAGCTGCGGTTCGGCGTGGCTACCCTTGGCTATTCGGCGTGGCTACCCTTGGCTATTCGGCGTGCTTGCCCTTTTTGCCACGGCCCAGCTTGCCGGCAAACTTGCCGCCAATGCGCTGGATTACACTGAACTCTTCCACACGCATAACCTTGCATAGGCCAAAAGAAACCACCAGGCCCACAACACCGCTGAAGCCCAAGATGATTATGGCGTTTACCGCGGCAGGCAAGCCAAAGCCGCCCACGACACCCGAAACACCAATGGCGATTAAAAACGCAGCGGCCGCGCCCACCAAGCCGGCTAGTGCGGTTTTAACCATCAGGCCAAAGATGCCCAAGCTGCCGTAAGCGCCCACCTTGCCGCGCACAATAAAGCCGCAAATAACGTACATAACCAGGTAGAAGCCAAAATCGGCAACGGGAATGCCGGCAACACCCAAAATCTCGGGCCGGCACAAATACCAATACCCCGCCACCTGAACAAAACGCAAAGCAAAGTCGATAAGCGCAAACTTCAAGAAGCTGCGCAGTGCGGCGAATACGCGGTACATGTACATATAGCCCGCATAGAATGGCAAGCTCAAAACCCATACCGCCAAAATGCTGCCGACGTTATCTACCTCGTCAGCCGTAAAGGCGCCAGCCTGAAACAGCTGCATCAACGGCTGCGCCAAAGCGCCCACCAAAAGCGCTAACGGAATAATGGTAAAGAAGGTGGTGCGCAAGCCGGTGCGCACATACCCGCGAAAACCATTCCAGTCTTCACGTGCGGCGCAATCGGAAAGCTCAGTTAAAAGCGTGGTGGAAAGAGAAACGGCAATAACGCCATAGGGCAGCTGGTACCACGTCCATGCATAGTTCAGCGTAGAGGGGCCGTTGGGCGCAGCCTCCAGTGCAAATGCGTTGCGGCAACTAAAGGTAATCAGGGTGCCAGCAATGTACAAAAACATGGGGCCCGCGACCTTCAGCGCTTCCACCAGCATGGGGTCGCGCAGGTTGATATGCGGCCTATAGCGGAAGCCCTGCTTAACAAGCGCCGGCACCTGAACGCCAAACTGACACAGCACGCCAAATGAAGTGCCAATGGCCAGCCACCACATAGCGAATTCGCTGTTCCACGCCGAAAGAGGCACGAAGCCGAACATAACCACAGTAACCACGATGTTGTTCATGACCGGCGCAAGCGAAGGCATTAGGTAGGTGCGCTCAGCATTCAGAATGCCGGTGATAACCGCGCCCACACCATAGAACAAGATCTGGCACGCAAAAATGCGGAAGAAGAAGATTGCCAGCGTTTTAGAATCGCCTTCCGAAACCGTAAAGGTTTGCGTTTCGATTACCAGCGGACTGAAAACCGAGCACGCCAGAGCCAAAACACCCAAGCCCAAAATGGTGAGCGAAAGGATATTGCTGGCAAAGTTATATGCCTCGCCCGTGCCCTTCTTTTCCTTCTGAAGAAGATACAGCGGCAAAAATGCCGTGGCCAAAAGGCCTGAAGCGGCCAATTCGTAGATCATGGCTGGCATGTTGTAGGCAATTTGGTAGGCCGAAGTAAGCAGCGTGTTGCCCAAAGCAAAGGCCATAGCCCACGTGCGCAGCAAACCGGTTACGCGCGAGCCCAACGTACAAAGCGTGATCAGGCCCGTGTTTTTTAGGATGCTGTCCTTTGAGTCGTTTGCCATAGCTCCTCTTGGTAGGTCATAATTTGCTTAATTCGGAAACTCATTTTAAGGAATTGCTCATGCGCATTCTTATAGTCCGCAATAACTACAACCCCAAGGCAATGGAGTCGGCCCTGCTTTTGGAGGTTTACCTGGCATCCCAGGGCATCGATTACACCAGTTTCGATACCGACGACCTACGCTCTTCGTTGGAATTCTTCCAACGCACCGTAGAAAACATCGACGACTACGACCTGGCCGTGGTGCTCGGCGGCGACGGCACTATTCTGCGCACAGCGGCGCAAATCAAGTACCGCCGTATTCCTATCCTGGGCGTTAACTTCGGCCACTTGGGCTTTATGGCCAATTCCAACGAAGATGGCATTATCCCCGCTGTAGCCGCAGCGCTTGCCGGCGAGCTCACCACCGAAGAGCGCACTAACCTGCGCATCGACGTGTTCTGCGAAGGCGACGAAAACGTCGATGGCGAAGAGGGCGGCACCATGGAAGGATCGCGCCAGTTCTTCGCGTTAAACGAGCTTGCCCTGGCCCGCGGCGCGCAAGGCCGCATTATCGATTGCCGCTACACCGTGGCAGGCGAAAAGGTTGCCGATGTTAAGGGAGATGGTCTGGTAATTGCCACCGCTACTGGCTCTACCGCCTATGCGCTTTCAGCCGGCGGCCCGCTTGTTGCCCCCAGCTATACCGGCCTTATCGTAGTGCCCATTGCCCCGCATTCGTTGCATTCGCGCGCGCTGGTTACCGGCCCTTCCGACATCGTGGAAGTGTTCATGGACCCGTCTAGCGCCAATCGCGAAGCCACCATGTTTATCGACGGCGAAGTCGTAGAATTCGACAAGCCCATTCGCCGCGTAGTGGTGCAGTCGGGCGAAGAACCCACCGTACTGCTGCGCTACAAAGCCGAAACCTTCTACGGCCGCACCAGCAGGGTTTTCTTCTCGTAAGCCACACGTGGCGGCTTGTCCGCAGAGGCTGCGCGGTGGCATTTGGGGTTCTCTGAACGCTAATCCTGTTAGATTTGCAAAGCAAATCTTTTTTCAAAGCATGAAGCAGTGAGCGCATAAAGGTTCTTCGTTTCTGAAACGAAGAACCTGAACAGCAAAACGAGTACCCCTAAATGGCACCGCGCAGCCCCCGCGGGCAGCCAACCGAACACTCGTATCGCAAACAAAAAAGCGCCCGCTCCTCGCAATAAGGAACGGGCGCTTTGGCGTTTAAGAGTTTCGCCTTAGTCGTTTACCGGGCGACGATGATCGGGCTCGGTGGTCAAAACGCGCGGACCATCTTCGGTAATGGCGATGGTCTTTTCGAAATGAGCAGAATCGCTACCGTCACGCGTGCATACCAGCCAGCCATCGCTCATGACCTTGGTCTTGTACGTACCAATGTTAATCATGGGCTCGATGGCAATTACCATGCCTGCCTCCAGCTTGATGCCGGTGTGCTTGCGGCCATAGTTGGGAACGTTGGGGTCTTCGTGCATGTCGCGGCCAACGCCATGGCCAACATATTCGCGCACAACGCCATAGCCTTCGCGCTCAGCAATTTCTTGAATAGCATGGCCGATATCACCCAAATGGTTACCAGGACGCGCAGCCTCAATACCTGCCCACATGCACTTTTCGGTAACTTCAAGCAGGTGCTGCTTTTCGGGGCTGATCTTGCCAACGGGGTACGTCCAAGCGTTATCACCCACCCAGCCCTTAACAATGGCGCCGGTATCGATGGAAAGAATGTCGCCTTCCTGCAGAATCACCGAATTGGAAGGGATGCCATGAACAATCTGGTCGTTCACCGAAGCGCAAATGCTGCCCGGGAAGCCGCCATAGCCCTTGAATGCCGGGATGCCGCCTTCCATGCGAATAATCATTTCTGCCAGGCGATCCAATTCTGCGGTAGAAACGCCGGGGCGCACGCGGGCGCCAACTTCACGCAGTACCTTTGCCGAAAGACGACCAGCTTCGGCCATTTCCTCGATCTCGGCAGGAGACTTCTTAATAATCATGCTAATGCCTTTCTTTTTTGTTTATCGGGCATAGAGTACACCCTGGGCAACTTCCCCGCTACTCCCGTGCGGCCAACTACCCAAAAGCAAAATAATCTTGGTAGGCAGGCAAGCGCAAAACGCTGCCATCCTTAAATGAGGCCAGCCAAAAATCTTGGAGCGTGCCACCCTGCAATTGGAACCCAAAACCAGCCGACTGCTCAATTGCAGGCTCGCCAGCATATCCAGCAATGCCCACAGTAAATGTCTCGTCGTCTTCGATGGGCACCGTTGCCTCGCGCCCTTCATTGCCGGTTGCCGTGTCGGTACCGCCGTCGGTTGTTCCCGAAGAAACAATGCGCGTTGCCGTTTGAAGGTGGTAGCGCCCCTCATCCTCGGACACCAGCATATGCACACCCGCCAGCACCGGCAGTTCATACTGGCTGCGCGCAGCAGCAACGCATTTGCCCAGGTAATCCTTAAGCTGCGCTCCCGACATCGTAGTGCGATACACATTCATTTTTGCCGCAGAATACTTGAGCTCGGTTGCGGTTTTATCGCCCTGGTACAGCGGACAGCGTGCAGCCAACGAGCTAGTAACAAACACATTGGTGCCAAGCGCGCCTCTAACCACCTGCCCAATATCGCTAGCGGCTACGTTGCCACGCGTTGTGCTGAACAGGTTGCTTACGCCTTCGTTGAAGTAAACAAGCTCGGTTTTATCAACCGTTTGGTCGGCCTTCAAAAGCTCTTCCACCTCTTCAAGCGCATTGGCCGGGGCAACTTTGCCACCAATTACATCCTGCAGCGTAGAGCCCATAGCACTAGAAACCAGCTTGTTGGGAAGGTAGGTGCGCACATTGCCCGCTTCGAGGCACTGCGCCAGCGAAGTAAGCGCGTCGGGCAATTCAACCTCGTGGCTCTTCGAGGTAGGCGAAAGCTCATCGATGCCAGTAAGGCTTAGGTAATAATCCTGGGCCTGCTGGCTCATGATGCTGGAGAGCACCTTAACGGCAGGCTCGCGAATAGTCTCGTCGCTTGCAGTGGAGTTGGAAACGCCGTGCGTCTTCACGTTGCTCACCATGCCAACAAACACCGGCTCGGCAAATGCCCAACTGGAATTTTCACCAAAGAACGGCAACGCGCGTACCGTCATATTGTGCTCACTGCCATATTGCGAAGCTTGGCCGCTAGGCAGAAACATCATTGCCGCGTTGCCCTGCAAAAATTGCTTTTCGGCATCATCGGCCGAAAGGGTCATATCCGTCTTTTCTATAACCTTCTGGCTTACCAACTGGTTCATATATGCCAAGGCATCGTCAAACGATGCGTCTTCAACCGAAACCGAAGTGGCCCCCTGCCCGCGCTTCACAATGCGGCCCAGCAAATCTTCGGTTTTGGAAACAAGCGAAGAGTCGGCAAAACCCTGCATAACCTCATAGCAGGTTTCAGCATCGCCCATACCAGCGATAAAACCGCGAATGCCCTGTTCAGAAAACGCCTGGCAGGCCTGAATAAAAGATTCTTTATCGGTAGGCACGGGAATGTTGTAGGCTTCGAACAAGTAACTGTTAATGATGATGCCCGCAAAACCGCTCGCACCCGGAATGTATTTCACGCCATTTTCGGTGTTGGAAATTTGGCTTAGGCGTCCTTCAGGGTAATTCGCAACCAGCTCGGTATCATCCAGGCTGTAAAGCGAAGTGCTCAGATCGTCGGCGCTCACGCGGTTGAAGTCGCGCGTAAGAATCACGTCGGGAAGCGTGCCGTTTTCGGCCTGGTAAGAATAAAAATCCAGCGAATCGCCGCCTACAACCCATTCGATATCGTATTCGGGGTTGAGCTGTTCGATGTATTGCGCAAAGCCAGAAGAGATAACCGAATAATCCCAAACCGAAACGGTAACGTGGGACTTTTGCTTTTCGATGTTGCAGCCGCACAGGGCAAATGGGGTAAAAGCCAGCAGCAGCGAAAGCGCAACGCACAGCAATGCCTTACGCATGGGAATATGCCCTTCGCCTTGCCGCAATATGCCACCTAGCCAATTCGTGCGGCCAAAATGCAAGCCGCAAAACAATCTCTTGCCCCAAGTATACGGGGCATCGGCCACCCTCCACACAATGCCCGCAGCACTTGCGCTTTTTGCGGCGCTTTCAGGAGTTTTGCCAGGTTGGCTTTGATACCATGTTCCTATAACACACACCGAGGGAGAGCCATGAACAATAGCGACACTGATCCTCGCCGCAACAGCTCAAATCGCAATGCCGAAAGGCATTCCATCGATGGGCGCCCCGCCCCACGTCGAAGTACCCAAAGCGGCAACTATTCCCCCTCCCCCAACCGCGAGGTGTATCGCATGGGAACAGGCACCCAACATGCACCACGAGCTTCACATAACCTGGCCGGGCACGACGACGCTCAGCGCGAATTTCGCAGGCGGCAGCGTGCCGAGGCAGGCAATGCAAACACGCGAAGGGCAGCGCGTAGTGGGCAAAGCCAACAGCAGCGCCCCTTGCGCAATAGCAGCTATACGAAAGGCGAGCGCTACGCCATAGGACGCGCCACACGCACGTCCGAACGTACCACCTCGCAGCGGCAAAACACGCGCGCGATGCAGCAGCAGGCCCGTCAACAATACGACGGACGCCCCTCGCGGCAACAGTACGACGGACGCCCTTCGCGGCAGCAATACGACGCACGTGCTTCGCAGCAGGCAACCCGTCAGCGCCAAGCAGGCACTGGCCGCACTCGTGGGCAATACGCAGCTGCTCAAGACGACTTTTCTTACCAAAACACTTCACCACGCCACGGCACAGACACCTATGTAAACCGCGGGTATTCGCGTAAACGCAGCCGTCTGCCCTTCTTTATCGGCGGCGGCATTGCAGCGGTGTTGGTGGTGTTCTTAATCGTCAACTTAGTTGGAGCACTCAGCGCCCCTGCACAGAGCCAAGAAGACGAAGCGCTCACGGCAAACGACACTGCAGTAACCTCCACTACACTCACCATCAGCTTTGCCGGCGACTGCACGCTGGGAACCGATGAAAACTTCAGCGCCGATACCAGCTTCAACACCAAGTATTCCTCTGTAGGTGACCCGTCGTACTTCATGGCTAATGTCGCCAGCATATTCGCCAGCGACGACCTTACCGTGGCAAATATGGAAGGCACGCTTACCACCTCCACTTCACGCCAAGACAAAACCTACGCCTTCAAGGGCCCTGCCGAATATGCCAACATCCTGGTAAAGGGCAATATCGATACGGTTTCGCTTGCCAACAACCACTCGCACGACTACGGCGATTCAAGCTACACCGACACCATTTCGGCACTGGATGCCGCAGGCGTAGAAAGCTTTGGCTACGATCGCATCGATTACCGCGACGTCAAAGGCGTAAAGGTTGCCCTCATTGGCACCTACGAGCTTGCCAAGCACTTGGACATCCAAGATGAAATGAAGCAGAACATCCAAACCGCCAAAGACAACGGTGCGCAGCTCATCTGCGTATACCTGCATTGGGGTACCGAAAAAGAAACCGTGCCCGACGAAATTCAGGTAGAGCTGGGACACATGGCAGTAGATGCCGGCGCCGATTTGGTAGTGGGCTCGCACCCGCACGTTATCCAAGGCTACGAAAAATACAATGGCCGTTACATCGTGTACAGCCTGGGCAACTTCTGCTTTGGCGGCAATCCCAATCCTTCCGACAAAGACTGCATGATTTTCCAGCAAACGTTTACCGTAACGGGCAACGATGTGGCCACCGATGATGCCATCAACGTTATTCCCTGTTCTATTTCCAGCAGCTCGAGCCGCAACAACTATCAGCCCACCCCTGCCGAAGGCGACGAGAAAACGCGCATTGAAGCTAAAATAGAAAAGAGCAACAACGGCATCGCTACCGTTTCAAAGCAGGTACAGCAGGCCTCCAGCAGCTCTACCGGCGAAGGCTCAAGCACAAACGGATAACGCACGCGGTTGGCCACCGCATTGCTGCACAAGCCGCCCGCCTCTAGACAGCACATCGCCCATCAAGTAAACCACGGCCGCTCGCACGCGGCACAATGAAAGAAGGCTCTCATGGATTCTCCCGTATGGCTCATCACTGGCGCTAGCCGCGGGTTTGGCAAAGAATTTGCCCAAGCTGCACTTAGCAATGGGTGCCGCGTTGCCGCAACCGCTCGCAAGCCCGAAGCGGTAACGGCCGCCTTTGGCGAAACCCCTAATCTGCTGCCCGTTGCGCTCGATGTCACCAAGCCCGAGCAAATCAACGAAGCAGTTGCCCAAGTGATCGACGCATTCGGCCGTATCGACGTTCTGGTGAACAATGCTGGATACGGCATATTCGGATCGCTGGAAGAAACCACCGATGCCGAAACGCGCGCCATCTTCGACACCAACGTATTCGGCATGATGAACGTCACGCGCGCCGTTTTGCCGCACATGCGCGCCCAAAAGAAAGGCCGCATCGTAAGCATCGGATCTATGGCCAGCTTCGCTTGCGACCCTGGCGGAGCCCTTTATGACGCCACAAAATTCGCCGTTGCCGCCGTAAGTGAAACGCTTTCGCTGGAAATGAAGCCTTTTGGCATCGAAGCCATGGTGGTTGAACCCGGCATGTTCCGCACCAACTTCTTCGATGGCTCTTCCATCCGCACGCCCGAGCACCCCATGGCCGAATACGACGGCACACCAGCACGCGGCGCCGCGGACTACTGCCTAGGTCATAACTACCAACAGCACGGCGACCCTAAAAAGGCCGCGGAATTCGTATACAAAGTGGCAAGCTCGCCCGATCCGCTGCCCAAATGGCTGCCCGTCGGCAAAGACGCAGTTAAGAAGTTCGAAAAGAAGTTCGGCCAAATGGTAGAGTCCATCCAGCCCTACAAAGAAGAAGCTTCAGACTTGTTCATCGAAGAATAGAAGCTGGGGCCAACCCCACAGCCAGCTGCCGGCGAGCCAATCCTGCACCCGGCTAGCGCTGGTGGGCTAGTTCTGTGCCTGGTTCTCTTGATCGCGCAGCTTCAGCGCTTGGGCAGTCAACTTTCGTCAGCAGCCAATCCTTCACTCCGCTAACGCCGGCGGTCAACCCTGCGCCCAGCCAGCTGCCGGCGGTCAACCCTGCGCCCAGCCAGCTGCCCGTGGGCTAGTCCCCTTCCGTGTCTACCTCGTCGGTGGGCAGGCGATCTATCTTGACGCGCAGCTTATGCGTGGTGCCGTCAAGATGGCTCCAGCGCTCCTTCTTAACGTCGGAATTCAAGAAGATAATGGCATGCTCTGCATCCATGGCGAATTTGTAATTCGCTTCAACCAAGCGCGCTACTTCTTGCGCCATTTCCTTGTTTACGCGCTTCGAAAGCGACGCCAACAACGATGCATTCATATGCAGGTAGTACAAAAGCTGAACCGTACGGTCGTTTTTGGCATGACCGCGCTTCATATCAATGCGAAGTTGCCCCAGCAAACGCTCGTCCACGCGTTCCATTTCTTTAATCTTATGCGCGATGGTCATGGGCCGGCGTGCCTGCAAGAACACAAACACAATAGAGAGCACCACAAGCGTACCCACCAACACAAAAATAAGACGGATCATCAAAGTGTCGCCCAGACTCATGGAAGGGAACAGGGCGCTCAGGGCCAACTGAGTACCCGCTGCCATCGAAACGGCAGGGCCGAATTGCATCAAGATAACGGTGTAGCCCAGAACCAACACCACAAATACGCGTATCTGCTCAGGCACAAAGTGCGTTACCGCAACAAATACCGCCATGCCAACCAGCATGCCCAGCAGCTGTTTTCCCATCATGCGCATGGTTTCATCGCGATAAGTGTTCATCATCAAAAACGAAGTGATGGGGATCCATACACCAAAACGCGTGTCAAAGAACGCCGCCATGCACTCAGAAACCAAGAACGAAACGCCCACGATAACCGCAAGCTGCGTGGCAAAACGCAGCTGTGAATTCTTTAGGCTGAAGTTGTCTTTCACGAAACGCAGCCGGTAGCGAATACCCCAACCAAACGGTGTGGAGTTGTCGCGCGAAGCTTTATTGTTTCGAAGCACGCGTAGCATTGCCTCCAAGGTGGCGCGCCATGCTGTATCATGCTCCCCATCAGCCAAAATATGCAAGTCCAAAAACTGCTCGAGCGACTCTTCCATGGCACGCACCTGAATAATGCGCCCCTGGCCAAAGCCCAAAAACACTTCAGAAAGGTCGAGCAAATAACGCTGTTCGGCCGGTCCCATATGGTCCACATTGCGCGATGCGGCATGAATCATATCGGCAACCTGCTCGGCGCACACCAGCAACTGGAAGGTGTACTTTTGCCTGCCGCTTAGCACCCCTCCCTGCCTAAACACGTTGCCGTATTCTTTGTTGCAATACTCCTGCGCAATGTCGTAAACACGATGAGCGTCCAGGTTGGCAGTTTCGCCATTAGAAAGATCGATGAGCTGAAAACCAATGTCATCAAACGCACGCATTACAAATTTGCGGTCGGATGTAATTTCGCTATGCTGCCTCAGTGATTTCATGAAGTAAATAAAGGCCGTAGTGCAGGCGATGGCAAAGAGCGTTGCCAGCAAGCGCATAGGGATTTCAGCCACGCCAATGGGATAAATCTCCAACAGCAAAAAGCCCAAGCCAAGCATAAAGAAATTACGTGGCAAATAGTCGTCGGAATTCAAAAGGGTAATGCAGAACATGTAGGCCATGCTTACGCACACCAGAAGCACCGAGTTCAAGCCCGCCACCGAAGAGCACAGGCTCATAATCAGAAACAAGCAGGCATGCTTTAAATAATTTGCGAACGAAAGCCCCGCCGATTCAACCATAGTGCGGGCAAAATTCTGGAACACGATGCCCAGCAAGGCGTCTTCAACACCGAACAGGTTTAGCTCAACAAAAAACAGCGCGACCAAGAACACTACATAGGGAACAACCCCCAGCATCCTCTTAAGCATGCGCTGCTCCTTTACTCCCCTTGCTGCATTGTGCCAGCGGCACCGCAGAAAATTGCCAACACGTAGCATCGTTTGGTTCAAACAAACTATCACCAAGTCTGGCAATGAAACAGCATCAGCTCACAAGCTGCATAAAAAAGTGTTTTGACGGTAACTTATTCACCGGCCTGTTCAAAAGGCTCGAATTCGCCCATAGCGGTATCCCAATTCAAGCCGCCCGCCAAGGCGATGATGTTCTCCACCGCTCGGGTTTTATGCGCGCTTTTTCGATAGATAAGAAATACCGGATGAAATCCTGGTGCAACCTCGTCAATCGGAAGCGTGCGAAGCTGCGGGAAAGGTGCTAGGCCAAGCGTTTCTAGCGTGATGCCAACCAACCCAGGCTCAACAGCAACCATGCTACCCAGGGTAATCTCGTCATCGCACCATTGGCTTACCTTCATGCCGTTTTGCTCTATGATTTTTTGAACCTCTTCGCCAACTGGCGTTTCGGGGCGATAGGTAACAATCTCGGAGTCCTTTAGGCTAGCCAAAGAAATGGAATCGTTTTGAGCCAGAGGGTTTTCTTCATGAACCAGGGCAACCAGGTTCTGCTTCAAAACCGGCACAAACTCCAAGTCGGGCCTATTTTCCACATAGGCACCAATCACAATGTCGTATGTTCCATCTTCCAGGTTTTCAATGAGGCCCTGGGTAAGGCCTTGATAC
>CAVFVF010000015.1:0-33731 GCA_963625925.1 Eggerthellaceae bacterium
GTTATTAGCAGCATCGGCCTCGGTTGCATCCTTCAAGCTATCGGCCGAAGCAGAATCGTCCGTAGCAGCTTTGGCCGTAGCCTTAGCATCGGCCTTGGCGCTAGAAGCAGAAGAGGAAGCCTTGCCAGCATCCTTAGCCGCAGAGCTAGCCGCGCTAGAAGAGCCAGAAGCAGCACTTGCCGCAGCGCTGGAAGAACCGGAAGTGCTAGCAGCATCTTCTGCTACAGCCTTGCTGTTTGCAGAATCTTCGCTAGTAGCAGCTGCCTGCGACTTGGAAGAATCGCTTACCGTATCGGCGTACGAAACCTTGGTAATAGGCGAAAGGCCCAGCACCAAGATCACCGACATAAGTACGGAAAATACCTTAGATGCAAAAGAATGTGCGCTGGTTGCGCCGGAGTTATTCATGTGGGAATTCCTCATTTCCTATTCCCCCTTCACGCCGTTAGAGCCGTTTGCCTTGCGACGAGCAACCGCAATAGCAACTGCTGCAGCAATGGCAATAAGGGCAGCTACGCCACCGGCAATAAGGCCGAAGTTAGGCTGGCTGGACTCAGCTTCCGCAGAAGCAGAAAGCGGGGTCTCGTCATCGCTGATTCGCTCGGTGTAGGCGGTGTCGCCGCTAGGTGCGGTTGCATCGGTTTGAGCGGTTTCGGTAGTGCCGTCGGCACCCTGGGTGGTGGTTTCAACTGCGGTGTAGGGCGTGGTGGCAACAAGGCCGCCATCGCCGTTAGCGCCAGCGTTTACCGTGCCATCGGATGCGATGGTGTAGTAGCGAACGCCGCCATCAACAATCTCGGTGCGAACAACGGTGGTGTCGCCCTGGGTCATTGCGCCAGGCTGTGCGTAGTACACGGTGTAGGTGCGATACGGAGCGTAGAAGCGATGCGTGATGCCGGCTTCCTGGCCGCTCAGGCGCTGATATTCGTTGCCCTGGTAAGAAACCGTTGCGGGCGCGGTGATGGAAAGGGCTGCGCCGGTGGGCTCGCAGGTAACCGACTGGCTGCCAATTTCGGTGCCGCTTACGGCATCAACGTAGCGCACGTTAACGCTGTAAGCCTTGGGTGCAACCACGTCGGATGCCACATAGTAAACCGTGTCGGTAAGCATACGGCCTTCCTGCAGGTTGGCCCAGGTGTAGGTAAGGGAAGAATCGGAGCCGAAGCGCGTGTAGGTAACGCCGTCCTGCTCGATGGTTTCGGGCAGGGCAATGGTTGCGCTCTGGCTGCTGGTTACCTTTGCGGTTTCCTGCTTGGCAACCGAAACATTGGTGTTGCCGCCGTTGCCAGCGCTTACCAAAGCAAAGTTAACGGTGTAGGTAAGCTCGTTGGCTTCGGTTGCGTAGGTAAGGGTGTATTCCTTAGCACCAGTATTAGTAAGGGAAAGTTTTTTAGCCTGATCGGCAGAGTAGGTGTTGTTAAGGCTATCGGTTGCGCCGGTGAGGGTGTAGCGCACTACCGAGCCATCGTTGGCCTGGGAAAAAGCAGTAGCAGGAGCGTAGCTATAGCCGCCTGCGTTAACTTCTACCTTGTCGGCCATAAGCTGGGTGCCGTTTTCAGAAACGTACTTAATAGATACTTCCTGAGTGGTTTTGTCGGCTTTCGCCTGAGCAATGCAGTACACACGCTGCTCGGGGTTTTCGGCAGTGAGGGTAACGGAATTAGCAGCAGCCTTGGTGGTATAGAGCGTGCCGCCTTCCTCGAAGCTAGAATCAATGGCTACGTTCTTCTGCTCATTCTTAGGGAAATCAACTGGTTCGCGCTTAATTTCGTTGCCTTGCTCGTCAACGTATACAATCGCGCCAGAAATAGATTTGGAGGCTTCAACCTCTTCGTAGGAAACGTAGAGCACGCCGTCCTTCAGGGTGGGAGCCACCTTGCTGCCGCCTACCAACTGATACGTAACATCGCCGCGAACAATCTGGTGCGGAGCTGCAATAGCGGTGGTAGCTTCAGATGCCTTAGCGGTACGGATGCCGATCATGCTTTCTTCAACGGAGCCAACGGGCTGGCCGTTTACCTGCATGCATACGGCATACACATTGGCAGAAAGAAGAGCGTCGGACACATTGTGCTCGGCGCCGCCTTCGGCTGCGGCGTTGTAGAAGTTAAGCGTAAGGCCGCCGCTGCAAGCTGCAACATAAGAAGCCTTCTTGTTCAGCTGCACCACGCCAAAGGTGTCGCTTGCGTTGTCGAACTTGTATTCCATGTTCTGCTGGGCGGTTTTGCCGTTTACAACAGCGTCAACATAGAGCGTTCCTTCGCCCAAGCCCGAAACGGTGGCGCACTCAAATGCATCGCCGCCGGTTTGGAACGTATCGGAGCCGCGCACAGCGAGTGCGCTCTGCGCGCTGGAGCTGCCGTTAGTTGCAGCATAGCCCTGGGTGGGCAGCTGCACGGCAAACGCCGCGGTGCACAGCAAGAGCGCTGCCGCAAAAACGGCAACCGCGCGAGCAGCGCAGCGCTTGCTTGCTCGTTCGCTCAAAAACATAAGCTTCACCTTGTCCTTCCCTCTTCCAAACTGCCCAAACGCGCAATTTGGAAATTTTTACTGGCAAACACCACTTTGCCGGTTCAAATTTACCTGGCGGCCAACACCTCAAAATAGCCGTTTACCAGGCGTTTTATATATGAAATGGGCTTAAACCCGACTAAATAAGTTACAATTGCCGCCCACCTTGGTCAACAAAATCCACGCACAATCCCGCGGTTCAACCTTTGTTTAAAACAGCGGCTTTAGTGCTGCCAAAAAACAGGACGTTTGTGCGGTTTAGGGCAGCGCAAGCGCCGTACAGCAGCCTTTAGCGCAACCGCCGAAGCGGAGCCATTTGGCAGCCATTAATAAAGCGCTGCGGCAAGCATCAGCATTCGCTCCACTTGCGCGCCAGCCTTGTCGCTCATGCGCCCCCGCTTTACCGCTCATGTGCCCCCGCTTTACCGCTCATGTACCCTTCCTTGCCCGCTTATTCAAACACGAAAAAGCGCCATTGCCCTCACACAAATTTGCACAAAATCGAGTGAGGGCAGGCTGCACGCAACAACACTTTGGCCACCAAGCGCCCCAATCAGGGAATATGTACATCTGCTCATATGAAAAAGTGCAGTTAACCTGGGCAAACGCATGTAGAAAATGCGAGTTAGCCACGGCTGCGCCTATTCAGCAAAACCGCTGGGTGGTTAAGTAAAGGCATCGATACAACCCGTCTTAAGGAGGACGTTATGAATCACGGAATTTTGGTTGGCGCAGGTTTTTTGCTGGGCACCCTTGGCGTAAAGGCTCTTAAGAGCGAGCCTGCCCACAAGGCAGCTGTTTACACCATCGCCCAGGGCCTGAAGGCCAAAGAAGGCGCCGAAACCCTGGTAGACGAAGCCAAGGCTGAATTCGACGACATCATGGCAGAAGCCGGCTACGTAAAGGCTGAAGAGGAAGCTGAAGAAAAGCCCGCCGCCAAGAAGGCTGCACCCAAGGCAAAGGCAAAGCCCCGCACCCGCGCTAAGGCTGCAAAGCTTCCCGCAGCAAAGGCAGCAGAGGAAAAGTAAATTATGCGTTACGCGATCAAACATGAGGTTCCCGGGCGCATCCGGTTCAACCTTCTGGGCAAGGTGCCCGAGCATGACGCGATCGCACTCGAAGAAACGTTTCTTTCGCTTAACTGCGTAACCAAGTGCGTCGCCTACCCAAAGGCCGGCGCACTTGCTGTTTCCTTCGAGGCCGAAAGCCGTGCTGGCCTAGCCCAGGCACGCGCCACGGTAGTAACCAAGCTCGAAGAGCTTACCTACGAAGAAATTGCCGCTTGGCAGCCCGAAAACTCGCTGGCCCTGGCTCCGCGCCCGCGCCACCTGTTTACGGCCATCGCCAACATGATTGTATTTCGCGCTATGCGCCGCTGCTTTTTGCCGCTGCCGCTTCGTTGGGCCTGGACGTTTATCAGCGCCGTACCGTTTTGGCGCGCAGCCTTCGAATCGCTGCGCCACGGCCGCTTAGATGTACCGGTGCTTGACGGCGCCGCCATTGCCATGGGCTTTTTGCAGGGCAACCCGTCCACAGCGGGCAGCGCCATCTTCCTTTTGAAGATCGGCGAGATTCTGGAAGACTACACGCAGCGCCGCAGCGAAAGCAACCTGGTTCGCAGCCTGCTGGATATTCCCAGCACGGCCATGCTGGTTGAAGGCGATGTTGAGCGCGAGGTTGAGGTTGCCCAGCTTAAAAAGGGCGACACCATTGTGGTTCGCCTGGGCAACCAGATTCCTGTGGATGGCGAAGTTATAAACGGCGAAGCAGGCGTAAACCAAAGCTCGCTCACTGGCGAGCCGCTGGCCATTGTGCGCAAAACGGGCGATACCGTATATGCGGGCACTTCGGTTGAAGAGGGCGAAGTGTTTGTGCGCGTTGCCGGCAACCCCGAAGAAAGCAAGCTGCGCTCCATTGTTTCGATGGTTGAGCAGTCCGAGGCACTAAAGAGCTCCGACCAAAAGCATATCGAAGCTATGGCCGATAAGCTGGTGCCCTGGAACTTCCTGCTTGCGGGCATTGTTGCGCTCACCACGCGCAACCTTACCAAAACCGCAGCGGCGCTTATGGTTGATTACTCCTGCGCGCTGCGCCTTTCGGGAAGCATTGCCGTAATGGCCGCCCAAAGCGAAAGCGCCAAACGTGGCTTTACCGTTAAGGGCTCGCGCTACTTTAGCAATATGGCCGAAGCCGATGTAATCGTGTTCGACAAAACGGGCACCCTTACCCAGGCTGCGCCTTCGGTAAGCGAAGTGGTTGCCTACAACAAGTCCAACCCCGAAGAGGTTTTGCGCTTGGCCGCCTGCCTGGAAGAGCACTTCCCGCACCCGGTGGCACGCGCCGTGGTAAACGAAGCGCTGAAGCAAAAGCTTGAGCACCGCGAACGCCACGCCGATGTGGAATACGTGGTTGCCCACGGCATTGCATCGAGCATCGACGGCAAGCGCTGCGTTATTGGCTCCGAGCACTTTGTGCTGGAAGACGAAAAGGTACCCATCAGCACCAGGGAACTTAACGCTATTCACAAGAAGGCAGCCGGCTCTTCGCCGCTGTTCCTGGCGGTTGATGGCACCCTGTGGGGCGTGCTTTACATCGAAGACCCGCTGAAAGAAAACGTTTCGGAGGTTATCGAAGAGCTGCGTGGCGTTGGCTTTGAGCGCATCATCATGCTCACCGGCGACAACGAGCGCGCAGCAAAGCGCATTGCAGAGAAAACCGGTATCACGGAATTCCGCGCCGAGCTTTTGCCCGAAGACAAGCACACCATTGTGAAGGAGCTTCAACAGCAAGGCCACCGCGTGGTAATGGTGGGCGACGGCGTTAACGATTCGCCCGCGCTTGCCGAAGCGCACGTAAGCATTGCCATGAGCAGCGGCAGCGCCGTGGCGCGCGAAGCGGCTGACATTTCGCTTATTTCCGATGACTTGCATTCGCTTGTTGAACTGCGCCAGCTTTCGTGCGTGCTGGAAAAGCGCATGAAGCAGGGTTACCGCTTTACCGTTGGCTTCAACACCGCACTTTTGGGGCTTGGTATTGGCGGCATCATCACGCCGCAGATGTCTTCGCTGCTGCACAATTCGGGCACGGTAGGAATTTCGGCATACAATTCCCGCCGCTTCCTGCCAGCTGCAACCGAAGAGAAATAAGCCCAGCGAAGAACACTAAGCCCAGCAAAACAGCTTGCACCCTATGGCCCTAGGCACTATGCCTGGGGCCTTTTGCGTGTGTGAAACCCTCCCGCAAAACTCGGTTAGTCCAGGTAGGCGGGCTAAAACAAGCGCGCTATAGCCAGCACGCAAGAAGCTCTATAACCACACGCGCGCTTGCCTGCCTATAATCAAACGCGCAAACTCAAGCGGCCGCTTGCCTGGCCGCCAGAAACAAACTTCAACCCCTAAAAGGAGAGCCACCATGGCAAACAAACTCGCCCCCTTCCATTACGACATCGTCGGCAGCTTCCTGCGCCCCGCAGCGCTGAAAGAAGCTCGCCAGAAATTCGCCGATGGCGCCATTTCCGCCGAAGAGCTGAAGGCTGCCGAAGACACTGCCATCAAAGAACTGGTTGCGCAGGAAAAGGCATCGGGCCTGCAGGCAGTGACGGATGGCGAGTTCCGTCGCTCCATGTGGCACCTCGACTTCCTTACCGCCCTTACCGGTTGCGAGGAAGTTGGCGCCGAACACTGGTCGGTTCACTTCCAGGGGCATCAGCCCAAGTCGAAGACGGTGGTGATTACCGACAAGGTGGGCTTTGGCCAGCATCCCTTCCTTGACCACTTCAAGTTCACCCAAGAAGCCGCCGAAGGCACGCTGGTAAAGCAGACTATTCCCTCGCCCACCATGCTTCACCTTATCTGTTGCGTACGCGAAGAGCACTACACCCCCATCGAGCGCTACGCCAACAACGAAGAGCAGCTATTTGCCGACATTGCCGCAGCGTATCGCGATGCGGTGAAGGCCTTCTACGATGCAGGCTGCCGTTACTTGCAGTTTGATGACACTTCCTGGGGCGAGTTCTGCGATGCCCAAAAGCGCGCCGCCTATGAAGCCCGCGGCTTCGACCTGGACAAACTCGAATGCGACTACGTGAACCTTATCAACGAAGCCCTGCGCGACAAGCCCGAAGACCTTACGGTTACCATTCACATTTGCCGCGGCAATTTCCGTTCCACCTGGTTTAGTTCTGGCGGCTACGACCCGGTAGCACCCATCCTGTTCCCCAACCTGAAGGTAGACGGATTCTTCCTGGAATACGACTCCGAGCGCGCTGGCGACTTTGGCCCGCTTTCCCACATCGCCAACCAAAAGGTAGTGCTTGGCCTGGTAACTTCCAAAGAAGGCAAACTGGAAGACCCTGCCAGCTTGAAGCACCGCATTGAAGAAGCCTCCAAGTACGTGCCGCTGGAAAACCTCTGCATCAGCCCCCAGTGCGGTTTTTCTTCCACCGAAGAAGGCAACATCATCGAGCCCGAAGATCAGTGGAAGAAGATTGCCCTTATCAAGCAGGTAGCCCAAGAAGTCTGGGGCGAATAGCAACCTCGCCTCCAAGGCTTTGGGTGCCCGGAGTCTGCACAAAAACAGCCAAATCATACGGCGGGGTGCAAACTTGTTCGGGGTACCCATTCCGCTGTTCAAAAAGAGGATCTTCGGATCCTCTTTTTTCATGCGCTGCATTGCTTCATGCATATAAAAAGATTTCCTACGGAAATCCAACAGGAATGGTGTTCAGAGAACCCCTCACAAGTACCCACCCCGCCGCAATAGCTCGGAGTGGCGGGGAGCCGTGAAGGGTTCTCTGAAAGCAATTCCTGATAGATTTGCCCTGCAAATCTTCTTCTAAAACATGAAGCAGCGACTGCACGAAAAAGAGGCTCGCAGATGCGAGCCTCTTTTGAGCAAGGAAGCGGGAATCCCTGAACGGTTCTCGCTACCCCGAGCAATCTCGGCGAACCCTTAAGCCAAGATGGAATGCAGTTCGTCCATGATCTGACGAGCAAGGCGCACATCGACTTGTCCCGGAGCCGAGCTCTTAGCTAGCGAGCAGAAGGTGATGTCGCTGCCAAAGTATTCGCCAGCAAGGCGAGTGATGCTGCCTTCGCGGCCCATAGCCATGGTGAGCGTAGGACCATCGGTGTGCAGGCGGCGAACTTCTTCGGTGGCAGCCAAAAGCTTCAGAGCGTCAGCTGCATCCTTGGCCATAACGGCGCACTTGGGAATGTCGGCGCCCAGGTCCAGCATGTGCGTCATCAGGTTAACCATCCACTCCTTGGAAGGCGTGCCGGCAAAGTTGTGATAGGAAACCAGGGCCTTTACGCCGTGGGCGTGAGCGCACTCCACCAGTTCGAGCACGTATGCATCGCCAATCCAGGTTTCGATATCAACAATGTCCAAAATCTCGGCTTCGATAAGAGCCTTGTTCAGGGCAACATACTCTGCAGGCTCGAAGGTGTCGTTGCCGCCCTGGCTAACGCTGCGGAACGTGAACAGCAGCGGGTTTTCGGGCAAAGCAGCCGAAACCGCGCGGCCCAGCTCTACCATTTCGGCAGGGTTGTGGCGGCAGTCGTTGAAGTCGCCGCGCCACTCGTAGCAGTCAACGCCAGCGGCCTTGCCGTCTTCGATGATGCTCAGGCACTCCTGCGTGTCGGCGCCCATGATGGAAATGATGGTCTTCGGTGCACCTTCGCCGATGGCCATGCCCTTGATAGTGATTGCTCCCATTTATTTCTCCTTTCCTTAAGGCCGGCTATTGCGCCTAGGCCTTTAGTTTTTCAATCTGCGTATTCACACGGGCCAAAACCTCATCAAACGATGCGATGGTCTGGCTGTTTTCTTGCTCAAGCTCTTCCAGGCGCTGCTGGATTTCGGCGATGCGTTCGTCCAGCTCACGCTTTTTGAACACCTTAAAGGGGCTCATGCTTGCCTTTTGCTGTTGCAGCTGGCCAAGCTCCTGCTCATAACCTGCTTTGCCCGAAAGGCCCACCACGCTTTCGCGTGCTTCTTGCAGTGCCAATGCATCGGCCTGCAACTGCTCCAGCGCCGCTTCGGGCGAAAGGCTGGCCACTTTTTGCAGGTGCAAGTTGGCACGATCTTGCGCGGCGAGCAGCTCGTGTTCTTTACGAGCACGCTCAACATCGATGCGCTGGGCCAATTCGCGCTTGAATGTTTCGCCATAAGGTTCTTTGTTGTTGAAGGTGGCATAAGCCGTGTATACCAAACGGTCGTTGGGCATAACAGCAAGCTTAGATCGCTGGCAGATGTTGCCAATAAGCGTTACTTCGCCTTCTATTACCACCGGCGGAAGCTCGGGGAAGTTCTTCAGCAGGCGCAACCAGCTTTCCATGAAGGCATGCAGCTTTTTAGCACCCATGTAGGAAGGCATCATCATGATGGCTTCAAGCTCTTCGGAAATCTGCTTTTTACGCTCAGCATAAATATCGGATGCTTCTTGTGGGCGCTGGGCTTCGGGCGTTAGCCTTATGGCGCGCTTGGCAGCCTCCAAAGCCAAATCAACGTTTAGTTCGGCTTGCCTGTGGTCCCAGCCGCCAAAGCGGGCAAGCAAGCTCCATGCCTGAACATTGTTGGGGTCCAGCTCTACCGCCGCAGAGCACGTCTTGGCACCCTTTTCGAAGGCACCTTCATCAAACGCAGCGCGCGCTTCTACCAAAAGGTTATGCACTTGGGCATTGCCCACCTGGGGCGATTGCTCATTTTCAATGTCGGAACCGGCCATTCTTCCCTCCTGGAATGCGTGCCCTTAATTAACTGTTATAGCAGCTCATGCACCCTCTGGGCTGCTCGCAAAATCTATCCCTTATTATGAAGGCTAATAAAGCAATCGGCGCCCGTGCGCCTATAATCGCAACTATGAAATTGCAGCAGCTAAAAGAGTTTTGCGTTATTGCGCAGTGCGAAAGCCTAACCAAGGCCGCCAAACTGCTGCACACTTCCCAACCTAGCCTTAGCCGCAACTTGCGCGCCTTAGAAGAAGAGTTTGGTACCGAACTGTTCACGCGCACCGGTCGCAACATCGTTTTAAACGAAGCCGGCCGTTTTGCGCTGGAGCGTATCGAGCCTTCTGTTTCTAACTTGGAAGGCTTAAAGCACGACGTTGGCAACTTCATCTACGATGGCACACGCTCGATAGACATCTACATCCCCGAGCCCATTGTGGGCATCGACGAAGTAATAACCAGCTTCCATGAGCGCTACCCCGAAATTCGCCTGCGTATTTCTTCACAGAGCATCGCCCGCTTGCATGCCACGCAGCCCAATCTGGCCATGCTCACCTCTTCAAGCCCGCGCGAAGGCGACAACTTTTTGTTGGTAGGCAAAGAACCCTTCGTTTTGATGGTTTCCAAAGCCAACCCGCTTGCCAAAAAGCAAAGCGTTGCCTTGAGCAGCCTTAAAAACGAGCTGTTCATCCGCACCATCACCGACCCGCTGCACGAAACTTCCTTGCGAATGCTGCAAGAAGCAGGCCTGCAACCCCACGTTGCGCTTGAAGACAACGATCGCAACCGCATCATGCGCTATGTGGCGGACGGCATGGGCGTTTGCCTGGCACCAGCCAAAACCTGGATTTTAGGCTGGGAAGAAAAGGTTGCCGCTGTGCCGCTATCTGACGCTGAAGGCGTGCGCTACCTGTACCTTAAGTGGCCCGAAGGCTCCATTCCCAACTGGGCCACGCTGAAATTCCGCGATGCCCTGGTAAGCCACCTAAACACCACCTGCGGTTTCAATTGCCAACTGTAGCAGCCAGCTAGACCAGCCCAGTTGCCAACTGCTACAACCAGCTAAACCGGCCTCAATCGCCAACTGCAACAACTAGCTAAACCGGCCTCAATCGCCAACTGCTACAACCAGCTAAACCGGCCATCGCTTTGGCAATTCCCAAAATAGAAGGGCCGGAAGCTTTCGCCTCCGGCCCACCTAGCGGGGAGGGGTGTTATAAGCCCCTTATTTGCAAGTTACTAAAAGTTACTTGCTTGCCTTCAGCACGTTCACCAGAGTGGTGGACAGGCCGTTGGTCTGGGAGTCGATGTCGGAGTAAACCTTCTTTACAGCATCGAGGTTCTGTACCTCGGTGAAGAAGGACTCGTCGTAGGAAATTACCTGAACGCCGGCATCTTCCATGGTCTTGATGTTCTTGGACTCAAGTTCTGCCATCTGAGGACGAACGGTGCTGGTTGCCTCAGAGATGGCCTGCTCCAGAGCCTTCTGGTAAGCAGGATCCAGGGAATCCCAGGTGCTCTTGTTGATCATGATGTTGTTTGCGTACAGGATGTGGTTGGTCTTAGCCAGGTACTTCTGTACTTCCTGGAGGCTTGCGCCTACGCAGGTGTCAGCAGCATTCTCCTGAGCGTCCACGGTGCCATTCTGCAGAGCGAAGTAGGTCTCAGACCAAGCCAGCGGAGTGGGCTGAGCGCCGATTGCGGTCCAGAATGCCATGTGGTTGGAGTTCTGCATGGTGCGGATCTGCAGGCCCTTGAAGTCAGCAAGGGTGTTCAGAGCCTTGTTGGAGGTGGTCAGACGGTAGGTGCCGTTCTGCAGCCAACCAAGGCTGTGCAGGCCAGCGCTCTCGTAAGCGGTCTGGAGCTGCTGAGTGAACTCGTTGTCGCCGTTGAGGGCCTTGTCGATGGTGTCAGCATCGTAGGTTGCGAATGCCATGGGCAGGTCGAATACTGCGTCAGCAGAAACGAACGAAACCATAGGTGCAGGCTGGCCAACGAACATTGCGATGTCGCCGGACTGAACCTGACGCATGCAGTCGGCGTCGCCGCCGAGCTCACCGGTGCCATGATAGTCAACGTTGAGCTTACCGCCAGTGATCTCCTTAGCCTTGTCGGCTACAGCCTGAGACCACAGGTTGCCTGCAGCACCCTTAGAGGTGTTGTCTGCCAAAACAAGCGTTACAGAATCGAGGTTCTTGTACTCCTCCGGCACATCGCTGGAGGAAGAGCTCGAGTTGCTGCCACAACCAGACAAACCAATAGCTGCTGCGGCCATAAGGGATGCAGCTGCAAGAACTGCAATCCACTTGGTCTTCGTAGAGACCTTTGCATTAGCCTTCATAATTGTCTCCTTCCCGTAGGATAAATACCTCTCCCCTTTGAGGCTTTTGTACTAACCCAGGAACGCCGTAGAGAACCAAGGTACATACACGATAAAAACCAAAGCAATCAGGAACGACGCGATGAAAGGCAGAGCGCGACGTGCAATTGCCATGGGCTGTTCGCCAGACAGGTTGCCAACAACGAACAGGTTGAGTCCGAACGGCGGGGTTGCCAGGCCGATAGCCAAGCAGCAAACCAGAACTACGCCGAAGTGGACCGGATCCATGCCCATTGCCTGCATTGCAGGAAGCAGGATGGGGGCAAGGATGATGATTGCCGGGCCGGTGTCCATAACCATGCCAAGCAGCAGGAACAGGATGGTGCAGACGGTAAGGGCGATCCAAACGCTGCCAAAGGTTCCCGTAATGAAAGTAGTAATTGCAGTAGATGCGCCAGTAAGCGAAAGCACGCGGCCAAACGCGGTGGCGAATGCCAAAACGAATGCCAAGCCGCCATACGTACGAACAGCAGTGGACATGATGCCAATGATGTCCTTGATCTTAATGGTGCGGTAAATGAACAGTGCAACGATAAGTGCGTAGAACACGCTGATGCAAGCTGCTTCGGTGGGCGTTACGAAGCCCGCGTAGATGCCGCCCAGAACGATTACGGGGCAAAGCAGTGCAGGCAAGCTGTCGATGAACAGATGGCCAAGGCCGTTTGCCTTAAGCTCGTCCATTGCAACGTGGATCTTTTCGCGGTCTTCACCGTTGCGACGGCAGTAGATCATGCTGTAGATCATCAAGCACAAGGCGATGAGGATGCCAGGCAGGATGCCGCCCAAGAACAGCGAACCGGTGGAAACGCCGGTTGCCAGCGAGTAAAGAACAAACGGAATGGAAGGCGGGATGATTACGCCCAGGCCGCCAGCTACAACGATAAGAGCCGAAGACCATTTGCGATCGTAACCCAGGCTTACCAAGAACGGCACGCACATAGCGCCTACAGCTGCTGCGGTTGCAGGGCCGGAGCCGGAAATTGCACCGTAGAACAGGCAGGTAAGAACAACAGCGCAAGGAACGCCGCCGGGAATACGACCAATAAAGAATGCGAAGAAGTTGAACAGCTTCTGAGAAATGCCGCCCTCGGCCATGATGATGCCGCCGAAGATGAACAGCGGAACAGCCAGGATGGGCGTAGAGTCAGCACCCGAGAATGCGTTCGTGATGAGCTGGGTGATGTTGCCGCCAACGCCCGTAGTGACGATGGGAGCCAAACCACCGGCGACCATAGCGACGCCGATAGGAACCGAAACGGCAATACATACAAGAAATACTACGAATACAAGTACTGCTGGCATCGCTAGTCTCCTTTCTTATTCATTGTGAACGCAGAGGCAATTGCAGAACCTTCTGCAGAAGATTCGCCCAGGGAGTTTTCAGCATTGCGCTTTTCGGCGCCAAGCTCGAATTCAGCCTGTGCTTCGGTGGTGCCCATGGGCTCTACGTTGATGTTCTTGATATGGATGACAAACATCTGAATGCTGCGTAGCGTTGCAAGCACGAAGCCCACAACAACAATTGCGTAGAGCACCCACATGGGCATCAGCATTGCAGGCGAAAGCTCGCCCGAAGCAAGAACACGATTGAATACGATTACGGAATAGTAAGAAAGAACACCCATGATGCCGGCCGTGAACAGGTCGACGATAACGTTGACCACGTTGCGCAGCTTCCAAGGCAGGATGTCGATAAGCGCCGTAACCCTAAGTGCGGTTTCCGTGCGCGTGCAGAACGGCAAGGAAAGGAACACCGTGCCGATCCACAGGAAGCGGCAGAGCTCTTCTGCCCAAGTAAGGGCGGGGACGAACTCAACGTTGCGGCAGATAACCTGAAGAAGCTCTACGACGGAAATCATTACCAAGAAAATGATAAGAATGGTTTCCTCGAAGTGCTCGTCAAGCCATTTGATTACCTTCATTCCGATTTTCACCTCCAAATAAACAGTTGCTTACTACCAAAGGTGATTTGCGTATCGGATGACCTGCAAAGCATGTGGTTCACCCTCCCCTCGTTTGCCTGGACCATCGGTTAAGCCACCCCTATGGCCGGGCGCAGGGCGCCCACGATGGTTCAAAGCATCCGGTGCGCGAATCCCCTAATTGACGCGTACCAAAAATGTCACGATTCTGAACTCCCATTCATTGCATGAATCATGAACATGTTATGAACACGTTTCCAATGATAGGCGTTACTGTTTTGTTTACCGTTTCAGTTTTTACACGTATCAATTCAAAGTTGGTATAAATTAATGCGGTCATTATATCGTATAACCTCGATTTATAAACAAACGCCGGGCTTTATTGAGTTTTCTATACATGGAGGCGTGGTGAACGGCACAAAAATGCCCTGGTTGGGAAATAACTCCCAACCAGGGCATTTGCGTTGAATTGTACTGGCGAAGCTCGGCCTTATGCAGACGGAGGCTTAGGCTGGCTAGAGTCTTCCGCTGGAGCCTGCGGCTGTGCCGGCGCTTCAGGCTGGGCTGGAGCTTCGGCGGGCGCTTCAGGCGCAGCAGGCTGGGCTTCGGGCTGAACCGGAGCAGCAGGCTGGGCTTCGGGCTGAACCGGAGCAGCAGGCTGGGCTTCGGGAGCCTGGGGCTCTGCCGGCTGCTGGGCCGGAGCAGTGGGCTGTGCCGGCGCTTCGGGCTTGGCTGCGTACATGCTTGCCTGCGGCTGCGCGGCAAAGGTGCGACGGGCGCGGCCAACAAACACCACCAAGATAAGGAACAACACAGCCGAAATAAACGAACCGGTGAACACGCTGGTGATAACGGCGACGATGCCCCAAACGAATGCGCCAAACAGCTGGGCCGCATCGTTGTAGTTACGCAGGGCCAAGATAGAAGCCACCAGGCCAATAACGCGGCATACCAAATAGCCAACCGCCATAACAACCAGCATGCCGCCGCCAGCGCTGATGGCGATGTTGATATCGGCGCTGCTCATGTTGGAGTAGCTAGAACCGTCGAATGCAGAAGAAGAGCTCTGGCTCTTAAGCTGATCTACCACCGCATTGGCAACCGTAGGGTCGTTCAAGGCAGCAGCACTCGCAATAGAAAAAGCCAGCAGGCCAACGGCAACAAGCACGCCCAAAATGGAAAGAATGAGGCAAGCCAGCGCAAGGCCCCTGATAGTGCGAGCATCGGAAGTCATGGGCATTCCTTTCGTTACATAATTCTTATTGAGCGAAGTATACCTGAGCGGCACATTTAAAACGCCCAGGCGCCTTGGCTATTTCTTGGATGATTTTCGGTACATATCCCACACCAGCCAAACCGAAAGCACGAAGGCGGATACGTACAAAACGAGCGAGAGCACGGGCAGGCCAAACACACGCGGCATGTCCACCGAAATAATCAAGCTGGCACTTACCAACAGCGCGGCAATAACCATGCTCATGGCAATGCGGTTGGCTATGCGGCCCACCTTATACAGCGGCTCGGGGCTGCTGAGCATTTCCATGTTCACCTTCAACTGCCCACGCGAAAGCATGCGCAAAGTATCGCCCGAATATTCTGCTGCCTTAAGCAGGCTGCGGCTGGCATTGTCGAGCGAAAACAGCAGGTTGCGCGTGCGATTTTCCAATTCCTGGCGCATGTCTTTGCTACGCATAAGATGCCCGTTGATAATGTCGACGATATTGGCTGTGGCCAAGCATTCTTGCAACGAGCCTTCGATGGTTACGATGCCGCGCGAAACGGCGGTAACCGAAGCCGGCAGCGTTACCTTGCACTGGCGCGTAAGCACCATGATGTCGGAAAGCAGCGCGCCAATATCGATATCGGCCACGTCGGTGGTGCCGTAGCTATCCAGCACGTTGTCCAGCTCGGCCAAAAAACGCGGGTGGTCGATGGAGCTCATGTCGTGCGCCACCGAAAACGTAATAAGGGCGTCCTTCAGCGCAGCGGCGTTCTTTTCGCCAACTGCTTCGATGATGCGCCCAAAACCAGCGCGGTCGCGCTCCGAAAGGCGGCCCATAATGCCAAGGTCGATATAGATTACCTTGCCATCGTTGATGAAGATGTTGCCCGGGTGCGGATCGGCGTGGAAAAAGCCATGTTCCAGAATTTGCGTGGCGTAGTTATCCAGCACCTTTTCGCCAATTTCGCTTAGGTTGTAGCCCTCTTCGCGCAGGCGCTTGGTGTCGCGAATAGAAATGCCCTGCACGTATTCCATTACCAGCACTTCTTCAGTGCAGTACTCCATATACGGTTTGGGGCAAGTAACGTACACCACGTCTTTATTAAGACGCGCGAATTCTTCTAGGTTGCGCGCTTCTTTTAAGAAGTCGGTTTCTTCTAAGAAGGTAACCCACAGCTCTTCTACCACGTCGCGCAGGTCGAGCATTTGGTTGTCTTTCATAAAGCGCGAAGTGTGCTTAACCACCGAACGCATAACGTCGATATCTTGCGCCATGGTGGCACGCACGCCGGGGCGCTGCACCTTAACGGCAACCACGTCGCCGTTAACCAAAATGGCCTTGTGCACCTGCGCCATAGAAGCGCTGCCAAGCGGCTTTGGGTCGATTTCTGTGAACACTTCGTTGAAGCGCTCGCCGTAAATGGCATGCAAGGTGGCAAGCGTTTCTTCGAAGGGCATTGGGTCGCAGTCCATCTGCAGTTCGGAAAGCGCGTCGCAGTAAGCCTGCGGCAAGATTTCGGAACGCAGGGAAAGCATCTGCCCGATTTTGATGAAGCTGGGCCCCAGGTCAACCAAAATATCGCGGAACTGGGCGGGGGTTAGGCCGTCCATAACGTGATGCTTGCGCATGAGCTTGATGATTTCATGCAAGCGGCGTTTGCGCGTTTGGCGGCTTAAGCCAAACTGCCCTTCAGGGTCGTAGTCAGCGTGATAATGAAGCACGCGGGTTATCAGTGTGTTTTCGCTCATAGGAAGCCTTTCGGCCGCGCCTGCGCGGCGGCAAAACCAGAGCAGCAAACAAGAGCCGCACGCGCGAAAAGCGCATGCGGGCTCAAGCTTAACTGCGGGTTTGCGTTATTCTTCGGATGCTTCCTGGGCAGGTGCAGCTTCGGCCTCGGATGCAGGCTCGGCGGCAATCTTTGCCACGGTTGCAGCAAATTCGGCACGCTCTTCAGGCGACATTGCCTTCATTGCGGCAGCAACGCTATCGGTGCGCACCTTCGAAACAGCTTCGGCCGCCTTGTGCTGAAGCTCGCTGTTGATTTCCTTACCCTGTTCGACGGTAACGCCGCCCTTTTCAATGAGGGTATCGAGCACTTCCTTGGCCTTTTCGCCGGTGATAGCCATTGCGCCAACGCCTGCCAGGAAGATGTCGTGGAAGCCCTTTTCGAAATCGGTAGCCATTGTTACCCCTCCTATCGATTTATGTGATCCCTGCATTTCATTATATCCCGTTACTCACCTGGCTAAATTTCGGTTGAGCAACAGAAGCTGTAATGCGTCAGTTTTAAAAACGTTGTTGAATAATCAATCAAATCCCACAAAGTGTCTATTTAAATTCAACACGTTGTTGGGTAAGCTAATGCCACCCTGGCATGACCAGGCTTCTTTTATTTAGAAAGACGTGCATAAAACGTGACTGTAGAAGATGCATACAACACTCTAAACACCACCCTGCTTGTTGGCATTGACGTTGGTTCAACCACCGCCAAAGTAGCCGTTATGCGCCCCCAAACGCATGAGGTACTACTGCGCCGCTACGTGCGCCACCATGCCCAGCAAGCCAATTGCCTAACCCAGCTTTTGCGCGATCTGCGCAAAGAGATGGGCAACGCGCCCATGCGCGCGGCTCTATGCGGGTCGGGCGGCGCGGCCCTGGCCAGCGCGTTGGGGCTGCCCTATGTGCAGGAAGTAGTTGCCAATTCGCTAGCCGTTAGCACCTTCTACCCTACTGCGCGCACCGCCATTGAACTGGGCGGCCAAGACGCGAAGATGATCTTCTTCGAATACGACAAAGCAGCCAAAGAGCTTACCGTTTCGGACATGCGCATGAACGGCAGCTGCGCCGGTGGCACGGGCGCCTTTGTGGATGAAATTGCCACGCTGCTAAAGGTGCCGGCCGAACATTTCAACGACCTTGCCAGCAAAGGCAGCGCCGTACACAACATCTCGGGCCGCTGCGGCGTGTATGCCAAAACCGACATCCAGCCCCTTTTAAACCAGGGCGTGCCTAAAGAAGACATTGCGCTTTCTTCGTTTCATGCCATTGCCAAGCAAACCATTGGCGGCTTGGCGCAAGGCCTGGAAATCAAAGCGCCCATCGTGTTTGAGGGCGGCCCGCTTACCTTCAACCCGCGCCTTATCAAAGTGTTTTCCGAACGCTTGCAACTGGGGCTTGAAGACGTGATCATCCCCGAGCATCCCGAGACTTTTGTTGCCGTGGGTGCCGCGCTTTCGCTTGAAGGGCTGTTTGCCAAAGAGCCTGCCGTCCTTAACCTTGACCAGGCTATTTGCAAGCTCGAAGAAGGCAATATCGTTGTGGTGGATGCCGGCCAATGCGGCGACGGCGCTTCGCAGAGCGAATATGCGGGCAAGCCCTTTTTTGCAAACCAAGCTGAAGCCAGCGAATTCAAGGCGCGCCATGCGCTGCCCAACTGGCAAAGCGCTCTTGAGCAGGGCAACTTGCCTGAAAAGCTGCGCGTATTTTTAGGCGTGGACTGCGGCTCTACCACTACCAAGCTTGCGCTGCTAAACGAGCAGGGCGAACTGGTTGATTCGTTCTACGCGCCCAACGAAGGGGAGCCGGTAGATGTTGGCATGGGCGCATTGCGCGAACTGCACCAGCGTTACCAGCAAGCTGGCTGCGAGTTGGAAATTGCCGGCTGCGGCACCACTGGCTATGGCGAAATGCTGTTTGCCAGTGCGCTTGGCGCCGACTGCCACATGGTAGAAACCGTGGCGCACGCCCATGCCGCGCAAAAATACCAGCCCAATGCCAGCTTCATCTTGGATATTGGCGGCCAGGACATGAAGGCCATCTGGATTGATGGCGAAGTTATTACCGACGTGGTGGTAAACGAAGCCTGCAGCAGCGGTTGCGGGTCGTTTTTGGAAAGCTTTGCCAGCACGCTGGACATTCCCACAAAAGAAATTGCCGGCGCCGCCTTCCGCAGCACCGCCCCTGCCGATTTGGGCAGCCGCTGCACAGTGTTCATGAACAGCAGCATTGTTACCGAGCAAAAAAATGGCAAAACGCCCGACGACATTATGGCCGGCCTGTGCCGAAGCATTATCGAAAACGTATTCACCAAGGTAATCCGCGTTTCCAACCTGGAAAAGCTGGGCAACAACATTGTGGTGCAGGGTGGCACCTTCTTAAACGATGCCGTGCTGCGCGCCTTTGAACAGTATGTGGGCAAACAGGTTACCCGTGCGCCCTACCCCGGCCTGATGGGCGCCATTGGTGCTGCCTTGCTAGCAAGGGAAAACGCGCTGGATGCCAGCAGCGCGGCTAAGAGCGATGCCGGCACGGCTCCCACCAGCAGCTTTATTGGCTGGGATGCGGTAGCCAACTTCAGCTACACACAGGAAACCAACCTGGTGTGCCCCTATTGCGCCAACCGTTGCAACCGCACACGCATCTGTTTTTCCAACGGCACTTCGTGGGTAACCGGCAACCGCTGCACCCGCGGCGAAGTTGTGGGCGACCCGAAGGATGCTGCCGTACGCGAGCAGGTGCGCGCCGCAAAGCAGGCCATGGATAGCGTTGCCAACCTGTACGACGAGCGCGAAAAGCTGCTGCTCAAAGACTGGGGCGCTACACCTGTGCAGCCCAGCCAAAATACGGTTGTAGGCCTACCGCGCGTGCTTTCCAACTGGGATTTGCTGCCCTTCTGGAAAACCCTGCTGCAAGCGCTGGGCTTTACCGTAAAGCTTTCGAAGCCCAGTTCACGCGCCATGTACGAAAACGGCCTTTCTGCCGTAACGTCCGACACCGTGTGCTTCCCGGCCAAGCTGGTTCATGGGCATTTGCGCAACCTGCACGAGCAAGGCGTCGATCGCATATTCATGCCCATCGTTACCACCGTGCCTTCTGAAAACACTTCAAAAGACAGCCAGTCGATGTGCGCCGTGGTTAAGGGATATCCGCTGGTTATCCAAAATTCCGACAACCCCAGCCGCCGCTGGAACATCCCCTTCGACAACCCGATGTTCCACTGGTTTACGCCCGAAGATTGCCAAACGCAGCTGCAGGCCTATTTTGAAAAGGAATTCGGCGTTGCCAAAGAAGCCACCGCCAAGGCGCTTGACCAGGCGCTGGCGGCCCAAGGCGAATTCCGCAGCACGCTGAAAAAGCGCGGCGCCGAAGTAATTGACCAGGCTAAACGCGAAGGCACCTACGCCGTGGTGCTCGCGGGCCGCCCATATCACAACGACGCCTTGGTAAATCACGACCTGCCACTGCTGTTTACCGAGCAGGGCATTGCCGTGCTCACGGCCGATTCCGTGCCCGGCGCCGAAGAGGTCGACCTTTCAAACAGCCTCATCGACGTGGTAAACAACTTCCACGCACGCATGCTTTCCACCTGCGTTTTGGCAGCCAACAGCCCCAACCTGGAGTTCGTGCAGATTGTAAGCTTTGGCTGCGGCCACGATGCCTACCTTTCCGACGAGATTATTCGCCTGATGCGCGAAGTGAGCGAAGGCACCAAGGCACCGCTGGTTTTGAAGGTGGACGAAAGCGACATCCGCGGGCCACTGGGCATTCGCGTGCGATCGTTCATCGAAACGGTTAACGAGCGCCGCGCAAAAGAGCAGCGCCCCGAAAAGGAAAGCGTCCAGCTGGCCGATCCGTACCCGCAAAAATTCACCAAGGAATGCGCGCAAACCATGACGGTGCTGGTTCCCAACACCTCCAAAGCGTTCAGCTTGCTTATGAGCACCGCATTCGAAAAGCAGGGGTTGCGCGCTGTTTCGCTTCCTATTGGCCGCGAACGCGCTATTTACCTGGGTAAACGATACGTTCACAACGACATCTGCTTCCCGGCGCAAATTGTTATCGGCGAAGCTTTGGCGGCGCTTGAAACCGGCGAATACGACCTAGACCACGTGGCCGTTGCCACCGGCAAGTATATTGGCGACTGCCGCCTTACCCACTACGCCGCCCTGTTGCGCAAAGCGTTAGATGATGCGGGGTATGAACAGGTGCCCATCATCACCAACGACGACGTTGACTTCCACAACATCCACCCCGGCTTCAAGATGAACCTTATTTCGGCCATCCGCATTGCAGTGGGCCTGCCCATGATTGATGCGCTGGAAGAGATTCTGCGCAAAATGCGCCCCTACGAACTTGAGCCCGGCAGCAGTGATAAGGCCTTTTACCAAGCGCTAAGCCTGGTGATGGACGGGCTGCGCCAAGGTGGCATAGGCGGCATGAAGAAGGGGTTTGCCCAGGCCATCGAGCTGATGCGCACCGTTGAATACGACCGCAGCAACCCCCGCCCCACCGTGCTTATTGTGGGCGAGTACCTGCTCAACTTCCACCCTGGCGCCAACCACGATATGGAAGAGTACCTAGAGCAAAACGGCCTTGAGGTAATTGAGGCGCGCATGACCGATGTTATTCGCAAAACGTACTTCTACCAGCGCAGCCAGCGCCGTGAGTTCAAGGTGCACCGCAGCTTTAGTAGAAATGCGATGAACAGCATTTCAGACAGCTTCTTTACCTTGGCGCACAACATCACCGACAAGATTGCCCAGGCGCACCCGTTGTACACGCCACCCACGCGTATGCCCGAATTGGTGCAGGCCAGCGACCCGATTATTCACCATACGTTCGACGCTGGCGAAGGCGTGCTTATCCCCGCCGAGATTTTGCACCACGCCAAAAACGGGTGTCGCAACTTTGTGATTCTGCAGCCGTTTGGTTGCCTGCCCAACCACGTTGTGGGCCGCGGCATTTCAAAGCGCCTAAAGGAGCTGTATCCCGACGCACAGATTCTGCCGCTCGACTTCGACCCCGATGTCAGCTTTGCCAATATCGAAAACCGTTTGCAGATGCTCATCATGAACGCCCGCAAACCACGCGCACTGTAACCGCACGCTGCAAACGACCTCAAGGAGCACACCATGGCCCGCCCCCGTAAAGACCAAACAGAACCCAGTGCAACCGAGCGCATCAAGGCTGCGTTCTGGGAGCTGCTGGAAGAACACGATATCAAGCACCTAACGGTGAACTTGATTACCGAAAAAGCCGGCTGCAACCGCGGCACCTTTTACTATCACTTCGATTCGATGGATGAGCTTTTGTACTGCATCATCGAAGAAGAACTATCGAGTGCCGATGGCCTCCCGCGCGATTTGCTGGCTCTGCTCAGCAACAAAGAAGGCGCGGCAGAGCGCATCCCCGAGCGCGTACAACGCTTTGGCCTGATGATGAAGCAGGCAGGGCAAACGCAGGTTGCTTCAAAAGTTAAACGGGTAGTGCTGAAGATGTGGAGTGTCATCCTGTGCCCCAACGAGGGTGAAGAGCTAACCGAGGCAAGCCGCGTAATGGTGGAGTACTCCATTGGCGGGCTTATCAGCGTTATCGAATACCTCTACGAAGAAGAAAAGCTCAACGAGATGTCCTTCCCTGCCGACGCATCGTTTATGATCACCGAAAACGCGCGCTTCATGTTCACGCGCATAAGCACCGCGCAGGGTATTTCGCTGCCCGAGCTGGAACAGCGCTTTTCGTTGTTCTTAAAGGCGCAGCAGTAATAGGCCAAGCCGCGCGCTAAATATAATCAGCGAAGGTGATTTCGGGCCAGCACACACGGCCGGGCTCGGCATGCGAAGGCTCGATGGCCACGGTGCCGCGCTGGGCGCTAGAGGCATGGCTTCGCTTTGCAGCTTCGATGAGCGCCGCAAATACGCACCCCATGCGGTGGTTGCCGCTAAAGAATTCAGGGTGCCACTGAACGCCAATCATAAAATCGCGGTCGAGCACTTCGATGGCTTCCACCAAACCATCGCCGGCGTAAGCCACTGCGCGCACGCGAGTAGAAAGATCGCAAACACCCTGATGATGCATGGAATTTACCATTATCTGCTTGGCGTTGAGCAAATGCCCCAGCTTGCTGTCGGGCACGATGTTTACCACGTGCGTAGGGTCGCTGTAAGGCTTGGGTTGCCAATGAACCAGCTTGGGCAGCTCGGGAATGTAGTCGTTGATGCCAGGGCGCACGATGCCCGGGAACTGATCGTCCAGGTCGCGATACAGGGTGCCGCCCAAGCACACGTTGATCATCTGCATGCCGCGGCAAATGCCCATAAGCGGCAAATCGAAGCGATACGCATAGCTTAGGATGAGGTACTCAAGCTCTTCGCGTTCGGGCGTGTGATCGGTAATCTTGCCGCTATCGCGAATGGCGCCGTAGCGCGCCGGATCGATGTCGTTGCCGCCAGTAAGCACGAAGCCATCAATAAGCGGGAACAGCGTTTCGTACACGTGCGGGTCATTCGAAAGCGGCAGCAAAAGTGGTGCGCCGCCTGCGTTTACGATGGCGTTGGCATAGCGCTCCGGGAAACTCACCATTTTTTCGGAGCGGTTCTGCGAAGGAACAATGCCAATCACCGGCATTTGGATATGTGGTGCGCCAGCCAAAGCTTCCCCTAAATGGAATAGCTGTCGATAGCCAACTGCGAAGAGCGGTCGATTACATCTTGCAGCGATATGCCGCCCAGATATTCCTTGATAAGGTCGTGCAGGCCGCGCCACACAAATACCTCGTAGGCGCTTTCGCCTGGGCCGGCATTGCCCGCCAGGTCATCGGCGTAATCTACCGGGGCCAAGGATCCTTCGGTTACCGTAAGCACATCAAGCATGCTGATTTTGGAAGCGGCGCTGGCCAAACGATAGCCGCCTGCCGCACCGCGTAAAGAGCGCACCAGGCCAGCCGCTGCCAGGCTAGAGGCAATCTGCTCCAAGTACTTGCGCGAAATGCCCGTATCTTCGGCTATTTCCTTTAAGGGAACCGGGCCAGAGCTTTCGCCGCGCTGAGCCAGGAACACCATGAAACGTACGGCGTAGAGCCCCTTGGTGGATATCTTCACGGTTACCTCCTAGCTTTAATACATGCAGCGCATCCGGCTGCGCATGCGGCGGAATTCAGCGTTTTCAATAGTAGCACGCGTGCATTGCACGCTTGTTGCCCAACGGCACTTGGATCAAGCGCACCTAGAATGCAGCTGCCGCATGCGCCTTCAAGGCCTCAAGATAATGCTGCTCTTCAGCAGGCAGCGCATTCTTTGCCAGGCTCAGCAGCAAAGCCTCCCACTGCGCCAGGGTGCGGCCATGCAGGTTGGCTTTAAGCCCTTCGGCCTGAATAAGCTCTAAGGCTTTGTTGGCAGAATCATCGCCAAGCGGCCAAACATCGTCTTCAACGCCAAACGCCTTTTCGATAGCAGCCAGCGATTCTTCGGAATAGAACAGGCCCTTTACCAAGGCGGTATAGCCAGCTGCCACTTCGATAGGCAGCGAATCGGCCGGACGAATTTCCACGAACTTCTTTAGGCGCACATCGGGCCAGAACATGCTAAGCAAATGCTCCACGTCGGCTTCGGTCATAGGGGCATCGCCATAAGCTTGGTAGGCGGTTTGCCCGTACACCGCGCGAAGGTCGGGGCCTTGCGGGTTGGCCGCTTCGGCGCGCGTTACGAAAATGGGGCAAGTTTGCAGCACCCATTCGGCGTAAGCCTCAAAGCCAAAACCGGGCTTGAACAGGCCCGGCACCGAGCCGCAGCGATTGTTATCGACATCGCGCCACAGGGCAAGGTGCGCCATGCGCGGGGCAGGCTTGGCCTCAAACGCCACCGTGTTTTGCGTCATGGCCGAAACAATAGGCGCCAGCGCCTGGGCCACGCGCATTTTACGCACCGCATCGGCCTCATCGCGATAATCTACCGAAACCTGGGTAGAAGCCGAAGCGCGCATCATTCGCTCGCCATGCGTGCCAATGCTGTGGAAGTAGCTGTTCATAAAGCGGTAGCGCTGCTTGGGAATAAGCTCCAAACTAAGCGCCGTTGCCGTAGGGTGATAGCCCTGGGTTACCAGCTCGCAGCCGTGTTCCTCCAAAAACGGATCGACTTGGCTGCGGAATTCAGCGTACACGCGCACCACTTCGGCCACCTGCGCATACGGCGCAATGCTGATTTCCAGCTGGGCGGCAGGTTCGAGCGTGATGGAACCCAACGGCGAAGCCAGACCAATAAGGTCGCCTTCGCGGCTGAAAGTTTTTTCGGGGTACCACTGGGCCAAGTGCGCCAGCACATCGCGCACGCCAAAACCAGCTTCGCCACCCGTGTAGGTTACGGGAGCGTGGTCTTGTTTGGTAACCACAAAGTGCTCAACCTCAACGCCAAGGGCGCCAAGAGGAGAGCCCCCCTTCGCGCCCTTGTTGAAGTAAGCAACTACAGCCTGACGGTTTTGCTGCTCAAAAGACATTCGTGCCTCGTTTTCTTCGCTGTGACCAAGTGTTTAACCGGGCCAGGTGCAACCTCTTACTCGAAGTTGAACATTGCGGTGGAAAGGTAGCGCTCGCCGGTATCGGGCAGAACAGCCACGATGGTTTTGCCGGCGTTTTCGGGGCGCTGGGCAAGCTTGGTTGCTGCAGCAACGGCAGCGCCGGAAGAAATACCTACCAGCAGGCCATCCTTTGCAGCAAGCTCGCGGCCAGCCTCGAATGCTTCCTCGTCCGCAATGGTGATGATTTCGTCGTAAATGCTGGTGTTAAGTGTATCAGGAACAAAACCTGCACCAATACCCTGGATCTTGTGAGCGCCGGGGCGGCCTTCGGAAAGAACAGGCGAACCAGCAGGCTCAACAGCAACTACCTGCACGTTGGGGTTTTGCGCCTTCAGGTAAGCACCAGTACCGGAAACCGTGCCGCCCGTGCCAACGCCGGCCACCAGGATGTCAACCTTGCCTTCGGTTGCCTCCCAGATTTCAGGACCGGTGGTTGCCTCATGAATTGCAGGGTTTGCGGGGTTGGTGAACTGGCTGGGGATAAAGGAATTGGGGATTTCTTCGGCCAGTTCAGCGGCGCGTGCGATTGCGCCCTTCATACCCTTGGCGCCATCGGTGAGGACGAGTTCGGCGCCATAGGCCTTCATGAGGTTGCGGCGTTCGACGGACATGGTTTCCGGCATGGTGATGATGATGCGGTTGCCGCGAGCGGCGGCAATTGCGGCAAGGCCAATACCGGTGTTGCCGGAAGTGGGTTCGATGAATACGGTTTCGTCGTTTACTTTGCCATCGGCCACTGCCTGGTCGACCATAGCCTTGGCAATGCGGTCCTTAATGGAGCCAGCGGGGTTGAACAGCTCAACCTTGCCAATGATGGTGGCATTCAAGCCGTGGTTCTTCTCGTAATTAGAGAGCTCTACCAAAGGGGTGTTGCCGATAAGTTCGGAAACGCTCTTGTAAACTGCCATGATTCCTTCTTTCCGCCCGCACCTTGCGAGCTGCTTCCCGGGGCTTTGGGGAATGCCCTGGGCCCTTTATTTCTTGGGTTAAATCCTACTAAGCCCCTAGGTATTGTCAAGATTAATTTTCAAAATTCTTTTCCTGAAGCGGAATTTTTGGTTGTTCTCATTCGTTTGGGCTGGTCAGAAGCTTGATGGCTTTAAAAGCTTTTAACGGGCAAACGGTGTTTTAATTCCCACCCAATTGCTGGGAATAGCGAATTTTCGCATTGTTTTGGACTGTTTTTAGACAAACTTTCGCATTTCTTTCGCATCGCGTTCGAATCCCGTTAAGAAACGCCTGTCACGCTTTTTGAGTAGGTAACTTTCAAAAGGAGGGGTTATGGAAAGGAAAGCTAGGCGAGCGTATATTGCGCTCGCGTTGCTAATTGTAGGCGCGCTGGCTCTTGCCGCAGGCGTGCCTCGCTGGGCGCAGGCAACCGCCAACGCCGAAGCAGCAAAAAGCGCGGCAAGCATCCAGGCTCAGGCTGCAAGCCAGGCCGGCGCCGATGAATCAAACTCGGGCCAAGGCGCAAGTTCCAAGGCCGCAAGCGCAGCAAGCGCCAACGCTGAAGATGCAGGCGGCGCCAACTTAGGCAGCAGCCAAAACGCGATGAACAACAACTCGAATGCAAACAGCAGCACAGCGAGCGCCGGCAGCAGCCAGAGCACGAGCGATGGCTCTGGAACGGGCAGCGGCTCCGGTTCCGGAACGGGCGGCAGCTCCGGCTCCAGCTCAGGCACAGGTGGCTCCCCCGCCGCAAAGGCCGTGGAGGTAACCATCGAAGTTGATGGCTACACCGGCTCGCTTCCCAAGCTGGTTGCCGGCACCGACTTCACCTTGGGGCAGCCGGTTAAGGCCAACCCGGTGTTTATGCAAGATGCCAGCGGCAACCAGCCCTTGGCATCACTTGTTGAAGAAAAGCAAAAGGAAGGCAAAAAGCTTGTTTGGAAAACCGCTGCCGGCAAAGACTTCGACTGGTTCAAAACCGAGGTAAACGAAAGCATCACCGTGAAAGGCAGCTTTGTTGAGGCCGACTATTCGGTTGCTGTTTCGTTTAACGACGGCAAAACCAGCGACCTTACCGTGAGCGTGCCCAAGGGCAAATCGTTTACCCAGGCGTATGGCAAAGAGCTGCAAACACCTACCAAAGAAGGCTGGGAGTTTTTGCGTTGGGTAGATGCCACCACCAACAACACGTTCGACTTCAACGCGCCGGTTACGGCTTCTACCAGCGTGTATGCCTTGTACCGCGTTTCTGACCCGGCAAAGGTAACGCCCACCGACCCTACGGCAGACATTCCGCAAACCCTAACGGGTAGCTGCTACATTGGCGCCACCTGGAGTGTGCACCCCGCAAAATTCAGCGTTTCGGGCTTTAGCGACGGGCTGGAAGGCTGCTCGGGCACAGGCACCTGCTCGCTGCCAAGCGCAGCAGCACCTTCGTATGTTTGGGCCAGCTATACCGCAAAGCTCAACCACGTAAACATTGAAGCAGGCGAGATTGTATACGACGTAGACATCACGCCGCCCGATGCCGCATCGCCCAATGGCCCGCGCAACAGCATGGGCTTGATCGGCTATCAGACCGTTGCGATGCAGGCCGTGGTTAAAAAGAACTTTGGCGGCTACCTGGAAATCAGCAAAGATTCGCTGAACCCCGGCATCAGTAACAGTAACGCCAACTACAGCCTGAAAGACGCTTCGTTTGGCGTATACGACCAGGAAGGCAAACGCGTAAGCAGCCTTACCACCAACGATGACGGCAAAACCGCTAAGAGCAGCTTGCTGCCTATTGGCACTTACACCATCCACGAAGAAGCAGCGCCCAAAGGCTATGCTCCCGCGCAGGACGTAAGCGCTACCGTGCAGTCGGGGCAGACTATTACCGTGGGCATCTCCGATGCTCCGCAGTGTGCGAAGATTGGCATTGTTGGACAAAAGCACGATATGGAAACGGGTGCGCCCTACCCCCTGGGTTCGGCAACCTTTAAGGGCGCCCAATATCGCGTTACTTATTACGACACGCACTTGAGCGCAGGCCAGAAGGCCGAAAACGCCCTTTCTTCCCTGCTTGGTGGCGGCCAGCAACTTAGCAACTTGGGCACGCCCAAACGCACCTGGCTTCTGGAAACCGATGAAGAAGGGTGCATCAAGCTGGACAAAGAGCACCTGGTAGAAGGCGATGATTTCTACCGCGACACCCAAGGCGATATTGTTATGCCCTTAGGCGTGGTAGTTATCGAAGAGGTTAAGGCACCTGCAGGCTACCTGCTTAACAGTGCCACCACAGTGGTTGACTTAACCGCTTCCGGCAGCGCCGAGCATATTGCAGACTGGGAGCCCATTGAGCTAAGCGAACAGGTAATACGTGGCGACTTCAGCTTTATCAAAGCGAAGAACGGCAGCATGGAGCGCTTGGCCAACGTGCCCTTTACCATCACTTCGCGCAGCACGGGCGAAACACACACGCTGGTAACCGATGAAAACGGCATGGCCAGCACCGCCAACAACTGGACGGCTCACTCGCAAAACACCAACGCGGGCACCAACAGCACCGATGGCATCTGGTTCGAAAAGGACAGCCACGGCAACACTGCACCGGTAAACGATAGCCTGGGTGCACTGCCCTACGACACCTACGATGTTGAAGAACAGCGCTGTGCTGCCAACTTGGAAGCAACCGAGCTGGCCAAGTTTTCGGTAACCATTACCCGAAACGAAGTAACGCTCGACTTGGGCACGGTGGACAACAGCTTTACGCCAGAAGAAACCCCCAAGGAGCTTGAGATTTCGGGCGAGGTGGACAAGCGAGAAACCCTTTTGAACGAAGAGGGCCAGTACTTCTACACACTGGACTACCGCTCCACTTCAAACACCTGGGTAGACGAGTTCACCATGACCGATACCTTGGTGTGCGCAAAAGAAAACCTGGCGCATCTGGTAAGCCTTACCACGCCGGTAAGCTTTGAAGATTACGACGGCAAAATGAACGTTTGGTATCGCACCAACTTCGACGACGAGCGCGATGCCAAAGCCACAAACGAAGCCGATGCAACAGACGAAAGCAAAGCGAGCGCTTCCGATGGTGCAGCCACCAGTGCAACCAACAGCGCAGCCAATAGCGATTCTTCCAAAAATGCAAACACCGCTACCAGCTCGAACAACAGCAAGGGCAAAGCAAATGCAACGGAAGGCTCCAACCAAACAGGCAGCGGCGAGGTTGCCATCAACGCCTGCTCGAGCAACCCGTTTAACGAGGCAAACCCAACCAACAAGCGCATTCACGACTTTACCGGTTGGCAAGTTTGGAAAACCAATGTTTCCACTTTGGAAGCCGATGAGCTGAAGGTTGCCGACCTGAACCTGCAAGAAGGCGAATACATTACCGCGTTTGCCTTTGAGCATGGCCGCGTAGAGGAAGGCTTTGGCACCAATAAGCAAAGCGCCATGGACTGGAAGCGCTCCGAGCGCTACGAATCGGCCGACCTTACCGAGCTCGGCCAAAACCGCGACACCTTCAACCTGCAAGAAGCAGCCGGCACCACACGCACTGAAACCGAACAGAAAGTTGCCTACCAGCCGGCAGTGCTTACCATGCAGGCCACCGAAGATGCTATGGCCGCAGAAGAAACCGAGCTGTGGAACGATGTCGAAATAGACACGCACCGCAACTTGGAACTGCACGATGAAGACAAAGACTCTGTAGTGCAGTACATCAGCAACGAAAAAACTGCAGCCGAAGCCGTGGCGGCAAAGCTGCCTAAGACCGAAGATGTAGCTCAGCCTGGCACTGCCATTACGCTGTTTGCGCTGTTGGCCGCAGGAATTGCCTGTGCTGCCGCAGCCCAGCCCATAGTGCAGCGCCGCACGCTGAAGCGTACAATCCTAGGCCGCTTGTAAGAGGTTGGCTCAACAAGTTTTAGGCAAACCGCCCAAGCACAAACAAGGGGGATGCAGCTCCGTCGAGCCGCATCCCCCTTTCTTCGCTAGCAAGCTAACCGCTTAGGCCTTCTACCCCTTGGCAGCCAAGGCTTCGATAGCAGCCAGGTTGGCCATGGTGGAGCGAATAACGTCGGAACGGGAAAGCGAACCTACCAGCACGCCTTCGGCATCAACAACTGGCGCCTTCTTAATGCGCTTTTCGGCCAGCAGGCGGCAGGCTTCGTCCAGCTCGGCGCCCGACTGAACAGAAATTACGCCCTTGGTGGCAATGCGCATTACGTTGAGGTCGATAAGCTCGGTTACGCGCTGCATGAAGTTTTCGTTATCGGGGGCGCGATAGAGCATGAGCGAAGCATCAAGCACGGCAACATCGCTGCGGCCGATGTACTTCATGATGTCGCCGTCGGAAATGAAGCCCACAACCTTCTTGTTTTCATCTACCACGGGCACACCAGAAGTTTTCTTTTCTGCCAAGATCTGTGCAACCTCGCGAATGCTATCGGCGCTGTGCACAAAGTAAGGCTCACGGTTCATGGCCAGGTCAACCGCAATATGGTCGTCTGCCTTGGTGGGGACGGTAACAACATGCGTGCCCACCTTGGATTCCTTATTGTCGCGCACCACAACAAACACGATAACCAGCACGGCAACCATGATGGCAGCAGTAAACACAAACGCAATGCGGCTGCCCGCCATGGTTTGTTCGGCCCAAGCCATGTCGGGGAATAAAAACGTTGAAGTGGCAGAAAGCGAAACCAAAATTGCAGTACCCAGCGATGCGCCTACCTGGTTCAAGGTGTTCTGCAACGCGTTGGCATGTTGGATTACGCGGTTGTCCAGCGAATTCAGGCCCCAGGTGTTAAGCGGGGTGATAATGCCCTGCATGCCAACGCCCAGCAACGTATAAATAAGCACAATAAAGGGAATGGGCGAATTCAGGGTAAGGGCAACCAGGCCGCAGCCGCCAATAGCGGCGGATGCTGCGCCAGGGATGATAACGCGGCGTGGGCCCATTTTGTCGAACAGGCGGCCGGCATAAAAGCCCATAATAGCGCCCAAGATAGCACTGGGAAGCATGATAAGACCAGTTCCCAAGGCCGAAATGCCAAGCAGGTTCTGCAGGTAGATGGGAAGCAGAACGCCCGTGCCAACCAAGGCAGCCTGCAGCATAGCCACAACAATTACTGCAATGGCAAAGCGGCGGCTGCGCAGAACATCAACCTTCAACAGCGGCACTTCAAGCGAAAGCTGTCTGCGAACAAACACGGTAAGCAATGCTGCACCAACAACAATAAGCACAATGGGGATAGCAATGTTGCTGCTAGAAGTTACCGTGGCCAAGCCGTACAGCAACGAAAGCAGGCCCATAGAGCACAAGGCAACCGAAGGCTTGTCGAACGAAGTGGGCTCGAATTCGCCGTAGCTTTTCAAGAAGATGCAAGCCAGCACAACAATTACCACGGCCAGTACGAACACAACCACAAACAGGGCGCGCCAGCCGATGCTATCTACCAGCAAACCCGAAATAGAAGGGCCAACCGCCGGGGCAAAGCCAATAACCAGCGAAACAATGCCCATTGCGGCACCACGCTTTTCGCGCGGGAAAATGAGCAAGATAACCGTAAACACCATGGGCATTACCACGCCACAGGCCGAAGCTTGCAGCACGCGGCCCAGCAAGAGCACGGCAAACACTGGCGCCACCGCTGCGCAAAGCGAGCCCAAAGCAAACAACGCCAAGCCAAAAATGAACAGCTTGCGCGTGGGGAAGCGCCCGATGAAATACGCCGAAAGTGGAATTACCAAAGCTTCCATCAGCGAATACGCCGAAGTAAGCCACTGAACTGTGGTGGCATCTACATTAAGCGCGGCCATGATGGAAGGAAACGCGGGCGAAAGCAGCGTCTGGTTCAGCACAACCAAAGTTGCGCCGGCAAGCAGAATCGCCACGATAATTACTTGCTTACGGGAAATTCCCATTTACTCTTCCTTTCCGTTGGTGTTTTTAACGTCCTTGAAATTGCCGTTCAATACGGTTAGTTGACGAAAGGCCTCAAGCCCTTCGATTACCTTTTTCTGCAGCGCATTCGACTGCTCGCTTTCAGCACCGAACAAAGCCGAAAACTCTTGGTCGATGGCATCGGTTACTTCCCTGCCCTGCGGGGTAAGAAAGATAAGAAACGAGCGTTTGTCGGCCGTATCTTGCTTGCGCTCCACATACCCCAGTTGCTCAAGGGAGCGAATGAGCGGAGTGATGTTGGAAGGCTTCATGCAAATATGGCTAGCCAATTGCCTAATAGGCTGGCCGTCAACCGAGCGAAGATCACCAAGCAAATGCGCCTGAAAATGGCTAAGACCATGGTGCGCAATTACGCTGTTGAGGGTGTCTTTAATGGTGATGTTCATATACCGCGTTTCTTCAAAGAGCGTGCGGCAAAATTCCATCCGGTCCATTCGCAAAGCCACCTCCTAACGTGCCAAGGGTACAAAAAAGCGCCCCTGCACAGGAGCGCCTAAACAACGTTTTGTTATTTACATACTAGGAAGGAAATTTATATTTCAGAACATTCTTTACCTATTTTCATAAAAACCCAACGAACACGTTTTATTGCTGATGCCCTAAAACGCCACCACCCAAATGCAAAGAAGCCCGCTTGCTGCGGGCTTCTTTGAGGCGTCGAACGAAAGAGTGCCGGAAAAATCGCAGCCGGCTAGCGTTGAACGCCCTTGCAACCTTTTCTGCCATTGCTTGGATGGCAGAAAATCATAAATTATTGCCCTGAGCCAGCAAAGATATCGTCAAGCACTTCGGCAATAGCTTCGATGCTGATGGGCTTGATGATGTGCCCGTTCATGCCAGCTTCGAGTGCCTTCCTCCTGTCTTCATCGAATGCGTTGGCGGTCATGGCAACAATAGGAATGTTGGCCTTCTCATTTTCAGGCAGCGTGCGAATCTCGCGTGTGGCGGTATAGCCATCCATGCGCGGCATCTGCACGTCCATCAGCACCAAATCGTAAGTGCCAACCGGGGCCTGCTCGATGGTCTCAACTGCAACATCGCCGTCATCCACGCTATCGATAGTCATCCCGGTTTCGCTCAGAATCGCAACGGCAATTTCGCGGTTAAGCTCGTTGTCTTCAACCAGCAAAACATGCTTGTTGCTGTAATCGCGCTGCGTAGAAACCTCATCGGTGCCAGTATTTTCGCATTCCACCGGGTGGGTGAGCACAGCACGAAGCTCGCTCATAAAGATGGGCTTGGAAACAAACGCGGTAACGCCGGCTTCGCGCGCTTCAGCCTCGAAGTCTGCCCAGTCGTAGGCCGTCAACACGATGATAGGCACCTCTTCGCTGATAACCTTGCGAATGCGGCGCACCGTTTCGATGCCGTTCATGTCGGGCATAAGGTAGTCGATGATGTACACCTGGTACTCGTCGCCCATGTCCGCAGCATCCTGTGCGCGAACAATGGCTTCCTTACCCGATGCCGTCCAGTCGGGGCGCATCTGAATAGCGCGCAGCATCGCACTCACGCTTCGGCAGGTATTCAGGTCGTCGTCCACAACCAACGCGCGTGCACCCAACAGCTCAGGGATAGGCTCGTTGGCAACGGGCTGGTTTGCGAGCTGAAGGTCGAGCGCTACCGTGAAGAGCGAGCCCTTGCCCTCTTCGCTTTCCACCTTGATGGTGCCGCCCATCATGTCAACGATGTTCTTGGTGATGGCCATGCCAA